>JAZQSP010000058.1:0-12054 GCA_045630205.1 Faecalimonas sp.
GACGCCAAATTCTCTCTTAATTCATTTATCTCTGAATATATAGAGAAAAAGAAGGAAACTGAAAACGAGATAGTTAAGAACCTGAAATGGTTCAATCTCTAAATTATTATATACTAAAAGGAGAAAACAAAAACTATGAAAAACACATTCAAACTTTTTTTAGACAAGGAAATTGCAAAGTACAATTCCATTCTCTCCACTAACAGTCTCTCTGACGAAGACAAGGCGGCTGTTGAACAGACTATCGCCAACCTCAACGAGGTAGCCGAAGCGTTGGACGCAGAGACAGACAATGAAGCGATTGAGGAACTCCGTCAGAGTGTCGCCACACTGAACGAGTCATTGACCGCCATTATGGAGAAGATAAACCAAACACAAACAAATATTGAAGATAACGAAAACGAAAAAGAAATGGAAAACTATTTAAGTTCAAAAAACAGTGTTTCTGATTTTCTCAACGCAGTGAGAATGAGCAGAAACGGTGCAGAGTTCGCCCGTAACTGGAAGAACACATTGAGCACCAACTCTATTGAGGTTGCAGAAGGTTCCGAATTCGCTTTCTTGCCTGATTTCGTTCGTGGCAAGATTCAGGATATGTGGGATAAGAAAGCCGACTGGTTGGCTGACCTCAAAATCGTCAATGCAAAGGGTTACACAGTGAGAGTGAATGGTTCAGACAAGAACACAGACACTTCAAGAGCTCACGGTTGGAGACCTGGTTGCACAAAGGAAGCACAGGAAATCACTCTTGCTGCAAAGAGAGTTATTCCTCAATTCATTTACAAAATCCAAACTATTGACGCCGATATGAAGTTCAACGACGACGGTTCTTTGCTTGACTATATCGTTGAGGAACTCGTTGGTCAGATTCTCTATGAGGAAAAACTCGCTATCCTCGTTGGAGACGGCAGAGAAGAAGGTTGTGGTCACATTGACAGCATTGAACCTATCTACAAAGGTGACGACGCCGTTACTGACTCTTACACAACTATCGTTACAGCAGAAGCCGACAGCTTTATGTTGGACGAACTTCACAACCTCGTTTCAAAGGTTAGAGCAGAAGGTGAAGACGTTTATCTCTTTATCGCCACAAGCGCTATCAACGAAGCTACGAGAGTCGCCGCTTCCGACACAGCCACTCCTCTCTATCTTGAAGACGAACAGTTGGCAAGACAGTGCCGTGCTACAAGAATCGTTGTAACTGACATTTTGGATACAGTCGGTATCACCGCTATCGCTATGGTTCCGAAGAAATATGTCCTCGTTGGTGAGAACGTGTTGAATCCTCAACTCTTCAACCAGCACGATATTTGGACCAACACAGACGTGTATCGTTACGAAGCCCCTGTGGGTGGTGCAATCGAAGGATTGAAATCAACAGCGGTATTGAAACCTGCCGGTAACTAATTTAACACAATTATACAACTAAAAGAGAAAGGAATTAGATTATGTCAAATATTTGCTCAAAAGTAATAACAAGTTGTATAGGTGCTGATTGCAACAATCCTGTTTTTGCAGGTATAGAAGGTATTGGATATGTGTTCAACAAGAGTGAAATCTCTTCTTTCACATACGACCAGACAAACCCTAATGTGATAACTGAAATCACAATGGCAACCTATGACGACAACGGTACCGACGTCGCTTACACTGGATTCCAGGTCAGTCAATTAGGAAAGACTCCTTTCACTGGAACTAACACAGCAATGACAGAAGGAACAATCGGTAATGTCTTTACAGAGACCGTTTCATTCGTGGTTCCCGACAACAGTCCTGCCGCTGCTATGTTGCTTGACTCAATCGCCAACGGAAAGTTCGTGTTCGTTTTGAACAACGAATACACAGGTTCTGACGGTCGTGGCGCTTGGCAGGTCTTCGGTGCAAAGAAAGGTCTTGTATGTACTGAAATGACTCGTGAGGCCTATTCAGAAGACACCAACGGAGGTTGGGCTGTAACTTTGACAGCCGAAAGAACTCCGAACAGTGCTTTGTTCTTGGAACACAAGACAGGTCAAGACGTTGATACAGCCGACTACATTAAAACAATCACAGACGATTGTGAGTAATCAAAATCTACGCTGATTTGCAACTTTTTACACACTCGAAAGAGGCCGTTAAAAAATGGCCTCTTTTTTTGTTATTTTTTTAATTGTGTGTTTGCATAAATACATTATACAACAACAATTTTAATTTATGCACAATATGAAAGATTCCTTAAAAGTTGAACAGTCACAATTTGATAAACAAGACGAACTTTACCGTCAGTGGTTCAAAAACAACCCACACAGGATAGACTACAACAAGTATCCGGACATTCAGAGGGCCGACATTGACCTCGTGATAAAGAACCGTGTCGGGAGACCTCTCAAAATCTCCGAAAAGTACAGACCTTACGACTACGGAGACATTCTCTTTGAGATATTCTCCACATATCCCAACAAACACGGTTGGGCGTTGGAATCCAAAGCCGACATTCTATCCTACTGGTTCCCTACCCGTGTCGTGATAATAGACATTCGAAAGGTTGTGGAGACTTTCGAAAGAAATGAAATGGGTAAGAAAGTTTGGTTGCCAGACCAAATGAAAGAACTGATAACTATGGAGATAGACGGTAACATTTACCACCCTTACCTCATAAGGGCTGTCAATGAAGGTTATTCTTCAATAAGTCTTGCATTCAAGTTTGAGGATTTGGAGAATCTTGGAATCAAATTCAGTGTTATTCCTCTGGAATAACACTTTTTTGTATCAAATTATTATATATAAAAGAGAGATTTTATGGAAAGAGAAGAACTTATAAAGAGGGTTGAGGCGATTACGAACCTCAAAACCCAATACAAAGAACTTTACGCTATCCTTGACGAACTTGGAATAAAATACAAGAAGACAACCTGCTCCAAATGCCGTCAGGATTACCTCAATATAGCCAAGGAAGAGTTGGGAATGATAGAAAACGCCGCCGAACAGTCCGATTTCAACGGTGGAAAATGGGTCTATTTGAGAGACCGTTCATTCAGTTGGACTATGTTGGACGGAAAGAAGGTTATTATCAACGCCAACACACCTCAAAACATAATTGAGGAATTCGTGAAGACTCACAAAGGATTTTACAAGAAAACAGATAACAATGAATAAAATTACGACAGCACAAAAAACACTTGAATACTATGTGGTATTGAGTGGAGAATCAACACCTCCTGTTCCTACACCTACACAGGTTACGATAGACGGCAATTTTGAAATTGAACAGTCCGGTTCCACATACACAATGAGTTTCGGTATCCAGAACTTTGACTGGTCTTCGTTGGAGTCAGGTTGGACAGGAACTGTTGTCTATGGACAGAACACACTTACCTTTGACAGTTCAAACCTAAACAACAACACCATTACCATAAGTGTTGGTGAAAGTCAGATTGACTTGACCGCCACAACCGCCACAATGGAGATAACAAGCGGAACAGACGAATATGAGGGAACTTCAAATGTTGAGGTTGTTTTCGTTGATTATATGTACATTGAGAACACCTACAACGGAACTAATACAATGACTTTGACAACTACGACAGCAGGTACTCCAACAACAGATTATTCCACAACAGTACAGTATAGTAAAGACAGGACAAACTGGACTACTGTTACTTTTAACACCTCAACCCCTTACAATATATCAATGAATCAGGGTGAGAAGGTATATTTCAGAAACAATAATGGTAAGTTCAACTGCTGCAACACAATTGAAACAGTGTATTATGCAACAACAATAACAGGTTCCCAAACACACAAGACTGGTGGTGATATAAGAAGTCTTCTTGACTACACGAACATTCAATCTTCTGGTCCTGGTTGTTTTTACAGGTTGTTCTACAACGACACAAATCTGGTGTCCTCTTCTGAACTGACACTTCCTCCGACAGTTGGATTCGCTTCATTGGCTCAATTGTTCTTTGGTTGTACCTCATTGGCAACGGTATCTGCAATGCCGGCGACAACCACATTGTCTGAACGCTGTTACGCCCAAATGTTCTACGGTTGTTCTTCATTGGTAACTGCACCAGCCCTTCCAGCGACGACATTGGCAAATAATTGTTATGACAATATGTTCAGGGATTGCAGTTCTCTTGTTGAAGCGCCTAACCTTCCGGCAAACACAATGCAAAAACAATGTTACAACGCAATGTTCCGTAATTGCACTTCATTGACAACGGTACAAAGCACTTTGCAGGCGACAACATTAGCACACGGTTGTTACAGTTATATGTTTGACTACTGCACTTCACTTGTCAATCCTCCTTCACTTCCTGTCACTAATCTTGGACAAACTTATGTCTATTTTGGAATGTTCAGAGGTTGTACCTCAATGACTACTGCACCGGTTCTTCCAGCCACAACATTGACAAGCAACTGTTATTACCAAATGTTCTACGGTTGTTCCTCATTGAATGAAATAACTGTTTGTGCAAACAGTATTTCAGCTTCAAGCTCACATACTCAATGGGTTTCTGGTGTTGCAGCAACAGGAACATTTCGTAATTTAGGTAGTGCAAGTTGGCCTTCAGGTGACAATGGTATTCCTTCCGGTTGGACTGTCGTGACACAATAATTTATTAGACATATATAAAAAACAAAATAACTATGGATTACAACAATATTACTTATCCTTTGGATAGAATCTATTCAAACGCCACCGGCGTATCATATCCCGTTTGTGGAGCACAGGGCGGTTCAACACCTGACGAAAGGAACGAATATCTTTATATTGTAAATACAGACACTGCAAAAAGATATTTCACTTATAACGGTACAAATTCACCTGACGCTACCAATTATGATACCGAATACTCTTTGGATAAAGAGACCTGGACACCTATTGACTTTACAAGTTACAGTTTTTATGTTCCTGTTGAAAGCGGAGAAAGAATTTATTTAAGAGGAAAAAAATTCAACCAACAAGCAGGTTCAGGATTTAATTTCCTTATGAGTATGGTTAATTATTCAAGAACAAATTCTCCTTTTACAATAGGTGGAAATATATTGAGTATTGTTGATTATACACAAATGACAACAATGACAAGTGTTGGTAATTATAAATTTTCTAATTTGTTCAAAAATTCTGGTGTAGTTGAGGCGAATATGAACTATGGTAACATAACAGCAGTAGGAACACAATGTTGTTATCTTATGTTCTTCAATTGTACGAATCTTGAAAAAGTAAATGTTCCGAAAGTTTCAAGTTGGACAACAAGCAAATTTGACAGGTGGTTGGCTGGTGCAGGAACAAATGTTTCAGCAACAAAGAACGCCTATGTACCGGTAGGAGTCACAATTCCTGAAAGTGATAGCGGTGTTCCGTCAGGTTGGACCCGTGTAGAATACTAAACCAAACAAAAACAAAACTAACGCCAAATGGCCAAGGAAACAATAATTCTTGATTTTCAAATAAACGCAAAGGAAGCCCTTGAAAACATAACCAACGCAAAGGAAGCCCTCGTGGGTCTCCGTGAGGAGCAGAAAGCTCTCCAAAAGGAGATTGCAAGCGGAAAGGCGACAGACGATATGAAGAAACGATTCGGTGAGCTTACGGTTGAAATCCGTGAGCTTACCGGCGTTATAAATGTCAATAACCGTGAGTTGCAGAACCAGATAAAGGCGAATCAGGCGGCGGAAGGTTCCCTTGCAAGTTACCGTGCCCAAATACAGAACCTCAAAAAGGCCTATGCAGAGTTGAGTGAAGAAGAAAGAAACGGTGCAAAGGGCAAGGAACTCGTGTCCAAAATGGATTCCCTCACCAACAGTGCAAAGGCTGCCGAGTGGCAACTTCAAGGAGTTCCGAAAGGACTTTCGAAAACTGTGGCCGCTATGTCCCAAGTCAATTTCGGGGCTGGCCGTGCAGCGGCGGGAATCGCCCAAATGGGTAAGGCCTTCAAGGCACTTATGGCCAACCCATACGCCCTCCTTATCGGTGCAATCGTGACCGTATTGAAGAAACTCGTTGATTCCTTCAAGAAAAATGACGCTGCAATGACAACTTTGAAATCCTCAATGGCTGGTCTCAAAGCGATTTTGAGTGTCGTTGAGAAAGCCTTCCAAGCCATTGTAAATGTTGTTTCAAAAGTTATCGGTGCAGTAGGTGATTTCGCCAAAAAGGTCGTGTCTTGGATTCCAGGTATGAAGGACTATGTTCAGGCACAGGAGGACATTGTGTTGGCGACCGACAACCTTGAAGACGCTGAAAGGGAATACACGGTCAATTCTGCAAAGAGACAGGCCGAAATCTCCGAATTGAGAAACAAATCAACAGAATCCGAGAAATACACCTATGAACAGAGAAGGGAGTTCTTGGAAGAGGCAATAAAGTTGGAAAAACAAGACGCTCAAGAGAAAAAGGAGATTGCAGAAGAGAAGTTGAGAATTGCACAGGAACAAGCGCTCGGTGAAATCGGTTACACACAAATGACGGAGGAAGCGTGGCAAATGTTGAGTGACGAACAGAAAAACGCACTCACAGAACTACAAGTTGCTGTTACAAATACCACAACAGAGTTCAACAACGCCACCCGCCGTATGACCTCACAACTCAACGCCTTCGACAAACAGGAGAAGCAGCAGAGACAGGAGAGGGCTAAAGCCGCCGCCCAAGCTGCAAAGGAACGTGCAAAGAACGAGAAAGAGGCTTTGAGACAACTTGAAGACCTCACCATTGAGGCAATGGCAAATCTCCAAGAAAAGGAAGAGGCACAGACCCGTGCAAGTTACAACCGTCAGATTGAAGACCTCAAAGAGAAATTGATAACTGAAAACAACCTGACAAAGACGGCGAAAGAGGCAATCAACCGGCAGATAGTTCTTTTGGAGGCTAAACTTCAAACAGAACTCGGTGAGATTGACAAACGCTACACACTTGACAGACTGAACAAAATGAGGGAACTTGAACAGAAGTACTATCAGGAACTGGCCAAGTTCAGCAACAGTTCAGACATTCAGGTGGCTCTTTCAAATATGGTCTATGAGGCCGAAATTGAAGGTTTGGAAGCCCGTAACAAGGAAATTGAAAGACTTTATGAGGAAGCGGACGAAGAAGGAAAGCAGTACCTCAACGAAGAGAGAACGAGGAACGACAACCTCATAAACATTCTAACAACCAACGCCAAAAAGTCGGCAGACAAGATAAAACTTGAAGGCAAACTCGCCAATGAAGCCGTCAAAGAGGCGAATGAGGAAATGTTACACCAGATTGAGGACAACAGACTTCTCGGAGTCTATTACAACAACGAGGTTGAAAAGAGTCGTATATTTGAGGAACAGGCGAAACGCAGACTTCAATCGGCACAAAACGAGCACGACAGGTTGGTGAATATGTCACAAGAGGACATTGACCTCTTATATGGTAGTCAAGAACAGTACCAAAACGCACTCCTGACCGCCGCCAACAATGTCGTTGAGGCGGAAAACGCCGTCGCCGAAGCAACAAGGAACACAAACAGTGTAATGGCCGAGCAGCAAATGCAGACTATCAACAATTTCACTGCTATCGCCAACGCCGCTGACCAAGTTCTTGGTAGTTTCCAGTCTATCTTTGAGTCTATGGCGGAAACCAACTCCGAGTATGCCAAATATGCAAAGGCAATGGCAATGACACAAATTCTGATTAAGACGGCTGTCGCCATTGTAGCCGCTATCGGTGCCGCTACGGAGGCCGGTGCTTCATTCGGTACTCTCGCCCCTGCAATGATACCTGTGTTTATCGCTGAATTGGTAGGTATCGTTTCAGGTGCAATCGCCAGTGCAGTCGCCGTATTGAAGAAAGCGACACCTCCTTCCAAACCGAAGTTCGCCAAGGGAGGATATGTAGAAGAAGGTCTCGTTGGTGGAACTACCTCAACGAGGACTGACGATTCAATAGACGCAAAGTTGAGTGTTGGTGAGTTTGTAATGAAATCTTCTTCCGTTAAGTCTATCGGTGTTGAGGCACTGAACGCTATGAACAAAACCGGAATGTTGCCTGCACAGGCGGTTGTAAGTAACGGAAGCACGATAGACTGGACTCAAATGAAGGAAATGTTCGCCGAAGCTGTCGCCGACATTCACCCTGTGGTAAGTGTCCGTGAAATCAACGCCGCTCAAAATACGGTTAGAATAAAAGAAGAAACAAGCAAATACTAAACAATGAGGACAAAAACAGTAAATTCTTATACAATTGAGTACCCTGAATCCACAATATGGCTCTACGACCTGAACAAAGTGAGGATTCAGGGTCCGGCGTCAGGTTTCAATGTTAAGATTCTTATTCAGAACCCAAACGGTCAAACGAGCCAACTGGAATACACAACCCGTACAAAGACGATTATGTTCGTTCTTGACGACAACCTGAAATATCTTTGGGAGAAAAGCAACGGTGAATGGGGTTTTACCGTACTCATAGACGACGTTAATATATTCAGTTGGGGTTCAAAGGTTCTTAACGGAAAATCGTTTTTGAACAAAACACACGGTTCTTCCTATGTGATTTACCATTATGACCTGAACACAGTCTATGACAGCCGTTATATAGAGATTTATTCTCCGAATGACGGTCGTTTGGTCGTCGGTGGTACTTCATATACCGTCTATCAGGGTTGGAACACTGTATATCTTCCTTCAATAGACATTATCAACACAGGGGATTATGACATTCTACTGACAAATAGGAATGACGACTCCATAACGGCGTTTGTGGTGTCTGATTCGGCGAAGAAACCTCCTATTTCACAACTCACTTGGAACTATCAGATTTATTCTTCCGGTGTTACGATAGACGGAGGTACTTTGTATGAACAGAGACAGATTTTCCCACAGACTATCAAACTCCACTTTGAGAATTTGTGTCCTTCCGACGTTGTTCTTCGCTACACTAACCAAGACGGCTGCATAAGACAGGTTTGTGGCAAGTTGATTGAGGAAAAGGACGAGTTCGAACCAACCAGACTGAACAATGTTGTCCGTTCGGAGCGTTTCAAGTTCAATCCTACATTCACGAACAACAATAACAAGAAAACACTTAAAATCGGTTGTTACGACATTGAGGCTGGTGCAGAAGTGAATGACATTATATTCTCCGACACACTCCAAATACTTGATATAGACAACGAATGGCAGGATTGTGTTTTGAAAACTAATTCCGTCACAAATTTCAAAAACGGAGGTTTTGACAATCTTGAATTTGAGATAATAATAAGCGAGTTATAATATGTTAAGCATAATATTAAACGACAACGAACTTGATATTTTTGAAGATACCGAGATAGTTTGGAAATGGACGGCGTTCAGATTCCAGACCGCTATCCGAGACGCTTACAGCAACAACTTCAACATACCCAAGACCAACCACAACATTCAGGTCTTGGGTGTGTATTCTTTGTTGGATTCACCCGGTGTTCAGTTTGAAGGGAGACTGCAACCTGCTGTCATAAACCTGAACGGCCAGATTATCCCTATATATATTCAGGTGTGCAGCATAAAAGAGAAAGAGATTGAGATATGTATTTACGAGGACAAACTCGTCTATACTATCAAAGGTTCTAAACTTGAGAATATCCGTGACACCGAAGATACAATTTACAAATGGAACGGATATTCTTCAGAAATGAACCCGGAGGTTTTCAGAATGTACAACTACGGAACCACATACAACCCGTATTTCGCCAACATTCACCCTTCTATAAAACTCAACGACATTATTGACAAAATAGGTGAGCAACACAACGTGAATATACAGCACTTTTCCGATTTGTGGAGGGTGATTTGCACGAAGAGATACGTCTGCCCAGAGAACAAAATACAGGTTCTGGAATTCAATACACGAGGTGCTTTGGAGGACAATACTTTCACTGTTTTCGGCGGTCAGCACGTCTCTAACGACGTTGATTTCAGCGGTGTGACTGAAATAACGTTCAACAGGCACACGGAGGTGAATATGGATATTTGGTACTGTTGGAACAAGAAGCAGACCACTATTAACAGTTTCAAGGTATGGGTTGTCAAAAACGACGACGACATTGCTGAAATAATTCTAAATTCTTCAAGTGGTTATTCAAGTTATTACGGAAACAGGTTCATTCAGGCGACATTTGAGGCTGGTGACAAACTAAAATTCCAGTGTTGGCACGGAAACAAATACAAGAACATTGCTTTTGTAGTAAAAATGACACACAACAACTACGACATAACAGAAGACGACTACGGTGAAGAACTGCTTTACAAAGGAAGGAGACCGAGACTTCAAAATTATAATTATGGAAACGATAATTATACATACATTGAATTTAACGGAAGTTACAATCATTTACAGACTGAAAGTCTTTCTTTTTCGTACTTCGGTTTATGGACAAATCTTCCTAAAATCACTATTGGTGAATTTCTTTATTCATTACAATATATTATGAACTCACGCTGTGTTCAGCGTGAAGACACCATATACTTCGACACCTTCTCCGACAGAAACTCGGAGGTGGCTGGTGAAATGACCTCACTGAAATTCCATTCGGGGGCCGTTGGAAAGAATAATTATGTGAGGTTCAATGACGGGGAAGAACAGTCTCCGATAGTCGTTTTCGAAAACGAGTGGTTACAAAACGAGAAAGTGTGGTCAAAAAACTGCTTCAAATGGATTAAGAACGACCGTGTAGTTCCACAATACACAATGGAGATAAACGAGGACGCCGAAATGGACGTGAATAATCCGGAAGCATATTTGAATGAACTAATTAAGTATAACTATGACGACTTTGACGAGCCAGTTTTGTTATTCTTCCTCCCTCCACACAACCAACCGGCGACACTTCACAACTTCGGACTTGACCGAATAAATAACTGTAAGGAAATTCAGCTTGAAATACAAGACACTCCTCCCGACATAACAGAGACAGACACAATTTTCCTTGACGGAAGAGAATATTATATAATAGAGGGAGAGAAGAACTTCAAGACAGGAAAAACAACAATAAAAGCACTTTTGATTGTATGATAACAGGTTCAATATTAAGAATATACTCTGATAAATTTTGTCAGAACCTCCACGAGACGGTGACGGTTTCAGGTTCTGACTTGCACGCTGACACCTCCACCCTGTCACCTGGAAAGGCCTATTGGGCGACGGTGGAGGTGACGGATTCCGTTGTAGGCACTTCGGCGGAGAGCAACCCCTATAAGTTCTACTCCCTCCCTAACATTGTTTTGAGCGGTTTGGAGGTGGTTTCCTCCGACAGTTTCGGAAGAGGGACTACAATAACAACCGATACTGTCCAAATCGCCGAACACGGGTTGTTATGGACGACAG
Source organism: Faecalimonas sp. (assembly GCA_045630205.1). Lineage (GTDB taxonomy): Bacteria > Bacillota > Clostridia > Lachnospirales > Lachnospiraceae > Faecalimonas. Next base: position 11,312 of record JAZQSP010000058.1, read on the forward strand.
ACCCTGACTGGTCTTCAAGACCTAACAAGGTGGTCGGAAACACAGTGACGGGACTTGAAGAAAACACTGTGTATTACTACTGCCCTTGGGTGAAAGACCAGTTCGGAAGGACTTATATAAACTATGACGACACGGATTCTGTCAGGACTTCATACTCTGTACCTACCGTCAAGATAACCGAGACCTACACACCGACAGACACAACTTTCAGCGGTGTAGTTGAGGTTTATAGTTCGGTCGCCGTGTCAAGTGTGGTCGCCACCTGTGTTTCCGGTGGAACAACCATAACAACAAACCTGACGGCACAGACAGGGTGGCAGAATTTCACCATTACCGGCCTGTCACCTTTCACAAAGTACCATTTGACCATTTCGGCCACCAATTCAGCCGGAACAGGTGTCAGTCAGACGGTCTATTTCACCACTTTGGAACAACCGGAAACAGAGATTGTGATTGAGGTTATGAACTCCAAAGTGAGCAAGGTGAATAACAATGTCAAGACCTCTTCAGTTGTCAAATACAGTGAGAAAATCACTATTTCCAACCACAAACTATATGTCTATGACAACTCTGAACATTCGGGAGTGCCTGTTGTGGTTTATGACGGGGGTTCTGACGACGTGATAAACGCCGCTTGGAACGGAACTGACTTCACAAACGACTGCAAATATTTCATTTTCAGTAGTGTGGATTGGATTGACGGAGATAACAACACCGGAACTCTTTGGAGCAACCCTGAAATG
>JAZQSP010000059.1:0-1919 GCA_045630205.1 Faecalimonas sp.
AGGACACCTGTAGCCGGTGAGACTCGTATATTGCTTCTAATGCCGGCTCGTCATTACCGAGTATCTTCTATATAAAAGGAGACGGTGGCCGGAAAGGGCATGATACCGAACATGCCTGGGTACTACAATGATGTACCCCTATTAAAGACAATATGCAGAAAACGGAGAAAATGCAGATTTTGGGTCTGTCTTTTGCAAGCTTGCTTGCAGAAAGGCGTGACACAAAAGATGTAGAGGGCGAAGCCCTCCAACGAGATTTTTGCGAAGCAAAATCGAGTTGTGGTTCTTTGGTACAGCAGGAACAAAACAAATTTTATGACAGAAAATGGAGGAAAATCACATGGCTCGTATAGCAGGTGTAGACTTACCAAGAGACAAACGTGTTGAAATCGGATTAACTTATATCTACGGTATCGGTAGAACAAGCGCAACACGTATTTTAGCAGACGCTGGAGTAGATCCAGATATCCGCTGCAGAGACTTAACAGACGAAGATGTTAAGAAAATCAGTGCTGTAATCGATGAAACACAGACAGTAGAAGGTGACCTTCGTAGAGAAATCGCCCTCAACATCAAGAGATTACAAGAAATCGGATGCTACAGAGGTATCCGTCACAGAAAAGGACTTCCTGTTCGTGGTCAAAAGACAAAGACAAATGCTAGAACAAGAAAAGGTCCAAAGAGAACTGTTGCAAATAAGAAGAAATAATAAAATTTTGAAGAAAGTAGGTTAGTTTAACATGGCTAAAAAAGTTACAAAAAAAGTGACAAAAAAACGTGTCAAGAAAAACGTTGAACGAGGACAAGCACACATCCAATCATCTTTTAATAACACAATCGTGACATTAACAGATGCTCAGGGAAATGCTTTATCATGGGCAAGTGCTGGTGGTCTGGGATTTAGAGGTTCAAGAAAATCTACTCCATATGCAGCTCAGATGGCATCTGAGACAGCAGCTAAAGCAGCTTTAGTACATGGATTAAAGACAGTAGATGTTTTCGTTAAGGGACCAGGTTCAGGACGTGAAGCAGCAATCCGTGCACTTCAAGCATGCGGTATCGATGTAACAAGCATCACAGACGTTACTCCGGTTCCACACAACGGATGTCGTCCACCAAAACGTAGAAGAGTGTAATCTAAATAGGAGGAAAAATAACAATGGCAGTAAATAGAACTCCGGTTCTTAAAAGATGTAGATCACTTGGTATGGATCCAATCTATTTAGGAATCGATAAAAAATCGAACAGACAATCAAAAAGAGCAAACAAGAAAATGAGCGAGTATGGACTTCAGTTACGTGAAAAACAGAAAGCAAAATTTATCTATGGTGTATTAGAAAAACCTTTCAGAAACTACTTTGCAAAAGCATCTAAGATGAATGGTCTTGCAGGTAACAACCTTATGATTCTTCTTGAATCAAGATTAGACAACGTTGTTTTCCGTATGGGTCTTGCAAGAACAAGAAAAGAAGCTAGACAAATCGTTGACCACAAACATGTATTGGTTAACGGAAAACAGGTTAACATTCCTTCTTACTTAGTAAGCGCAGGAGATGTGATCGAAATCAAAGAAGCTAAGAAATCTTCTCCAAGATACAGAGAAATCGTTGAAGTAACAGGTGGAAGATTAGTTCCGGCTTGGTTGGATGTTGATGCTGAGAACTTAAAGGGAACAGTTAAAGAACTTCCGGCAAGAGAAGATATCGATGTACCTGTAGACGAAATGTTAATCGTCGAATTATATTCTAGATAATCCTTAAGGTTATCTAGAACATAATACCCAAAAGGAGGGGCTTTGTAATGTTTGATTTTAACAAACCAAATATTGAAATTACTAATATTTCAGAAGATAAAACATATGGTAGATTTGTTGTAGAGCCTTTGGAAAGAGGGTACGGTACAACACTTGGTAACTCACT
>JAZQSP010000060.1:0-3188 GCA_045630205.1 Faecalimonas sp.
CAATACTTCCCTTGCTTATGGTGTAAAGGGTATTCAGTATTTTACAATTATCCAGTACCATCCTTATGCATTGGTGGAAGACGGAGAAATCAGACCGGGTAGCGGTTTATTGGATCTCTTTGGTAATCGAACACAATGGTATTATTATGCACAGAGAGCAAACAGACAGATTGCAGCAATTGATGAAGTACTCATGAATGCTGTAAATAAAGGCGTTATGGTATCCGGCGAAAAAGCAAGATTAGAGACGAAGGGACTGGAGTACATCATGGACGAAGCTTCTTGGCGTGAGGTTGCGAGCGTCAAAGGAGATGCCATGATAGGCTGCTATAACTACCAAGGGAAAACTGCTCTCTATGTAGTGAATTACGATTGGGATTACGCGCAGAAGATTACTCTTGATTTACATGGCACTTACGATATGCGCATTGTACAGGATGCAGAAGAGAGCATGATTAAAACTAACAAATTAGTATTAGATTTACATGCAGGGGAAGGCGCCCTTGTTGTAATAGAAGGTCAAAGTAAATAAGGAGGAATTCAAAATGAAGAAAAAAATAGTTGCATTGTTATTGGCAGTGACGTTAGTTGCAGGTATTACAATCAACAATATAGGTGTTTTGGAGCAGGTAGAGGCGTCGACAAGTGCAGAGGAAGTATTGGAATTATCTGATTTCGGTATTTCAGAAGTGGTAAGTGATGTGGAGCAAGGATTTAAGTGTTCTGATGAATCCTTAATCGGCAAGAGTGTAAAGGGTATTTATAATTTTAATTCCGGTGGTGTATTAGCAATCGGTAATAACAGTTGGATTACCTTTGTACTTCAAGCGTTTGATGATGAATATGGTAAACGTCTCACACCGTATTACAATGATGGTGAATGTGGTTATCAGTATGGAACTGCTATTTACGCATCCAATATTGGAGGCAAAGACGTCATTGGAAACGACTTAAAGATGGAAGCTATGTTTGATTTTGTGAAAAACGAGGCAGATGATAAAGGTACTCTGACAGTAACAATATTGATTGATGATCAGTATTCCTTTGTTTATCAATGGGCAAATGTAGGCGTAGCGAATCTGACAGAGTCTATTTATACTAGAAATGCAACTGTAACATTAAAGGCTACCGATTATTACGGCACGTTGACACCAAAAGATTTTGGAATAGATGGTGCAGAAGTTCTTAATACAGATACATACAAGCCGACGGATACACCGAATGCAAGTTTGGACGGAAAAGTCATTAAGGGTATTTATAAGTTAAATAATGGCGCTGGATTAGTATTCGGAAGTAACTCGTGGTACGGCGGTACAGTTGCTCTAGATGTATATTCTGATGGTTCAAATGATTATATGGTTGTTTATAATGGTGGGGTAGTAGGCACACCATCAAAACCAAACGCAGTCAATAATTATATTTATCATTATGACCTTGGTGGTAAGAAGTTTGTTGGCGATGAACTGGAGATTGAAGCATATTTCAATATCAGAGAGAACACAGCCGGTGGAAAAGATTTGGAGGTCTATTTCACTATTGATCAACAATATAAGTTTAAATACACATGGGAAAATGCAGATGTTACATATATGAAAGAGGCAATGTGTGCTTCCTATAGGAGTACAGCATTTACCGTCATCGAACCTTCTGCATATCCGAACTATCGCTTGCCACAGAGTTTGGGTGCAACGCTTGCTACAGACAAGGATGTAGTGAAGATGGGATTTAGCTTTGCAGATGTAATTGCAAACGAAGGCATTGCAAAAGAAGATATTGTTTCCTACGGGGCAGTGTTGGCACCGGGAACAAAGAATGCAGCAGATTTGAAAGCAAAAGCGGCTGAGATGATTGGAACCGGAGCTACAACCAGTGATATCTATGCAAGAACCGAAGGCGACATTGAGAAACTCTTTGCGACCGAAGGAAATGAGTACTATGTAACCATTACAAACTCAGGTGATGCAGAAAATATGCACATCCGTTCTACGGCGATTGCATATATCAAACTGACAGACGGAACAATCTATTACACTGCAGACTGCAATTCCGAAAGGACCCAGAGAGTGAATAAATCTGTAATGGGAATTTTGAAAGCAATCTTCGCCGCAAATTATGTAGCAGATTATGACGCGGCAGTGTCAACAGGAACACAAGATACCACGCCACTTGGTCAAGCAATTGTGAAGTACAATACGGATAACAACGCAGCAATTACCATTGACACAATCAAGGAGATTATAGGTAGAGCAAATTCAACTGTAGAAGACAGAAGTATTTTAAGGGGCGTGCATTTTACACTTTCTGAAGTATTGGGTTAAAAGTGAGGAATGGAGTCCTGATAGATGGAGGATTGGAAAGGAATAATTGTGATGAAAAAACAATACGAAATTCCAAGGATAGATGTTGAAGTATTAAATAGTAGTGATGTAATTTGGACCTCTGGCGGTGGCAACAATACTTCTAACAATAAGTATGACAAAGACGGAGACGGCTTTGTCGACGGATGGTATTAAAAATCGAAAGAAAGGAAACTTAGAAATGAAGAAAAAAATTATTGCATTATTATTGGCGGTCACATTAGTTGCTGGTGTTGCAATTAATAATGTGGGAGTTCTGGAGCAGGTAGAAGCATCCCAAAGTCTGGCAGAGGTAACACCAACTGCACCGGAATCATCCCGTCAATATCAGTCAGTTGCTGATGTGTATGTAGTAGACAGAGATGATATGGAAAAGCCAGAACAAAATGAGCCGTTTTTCGCAGATATGATTAAACTTAAGGATGGTACGTTATTGCTAGGTTATGATGAATCGGAAGAACATGCTCTGTGGGATGAAACAGTAGAGTATAATAAAATCAAACTTGTTAGAAGTGAAAATAATGGGAAGACATGGAGTGCACCACAGACTGTCGTTACAAAGCAAAAAATGTTAGATTGGGGAATTGGTTCTCCAGAGCGTCCACTCCAGGGAGGAGGTCCGAATTTTGCACTATTAGAAGATGGAACAATTCTTTTGTTCATAAATACCTCGTATATTTATGATCAAGTCATTCCAAAGGACGATTATAGAATTTATGTTCTCGCAAGTACGGACAATGGTTACACATGGAGTGAACCGGTGTTAGTTCCATCGCCTGACACAAATTCAGGAACTATGAAACAAGGAGATGCAACACAGTTAAGTGATGG
>JAZQSP010000061.1:0-7862 GCA_045630205.1 Faecalimonas sp.
GCTCAGGGAGGTAAACCAATGGAGTTTCCTGATTTTACCAATGGTAACTGGAAAGCAATGTAGTAAAATAGAGGCAAAAGGAGGACATTTTTATGAAGAAAAGAATACTAAGCGGACTGATGGCTGCCATCATGTTAATAATGGTTGCGATGCCGCTGCAGGCAAATGCTGAAGAAGACAAATGGGGTGTTAAGATTAGTAATGTAGATTATAACGTGGAACTACAAGACACACGTTTCGTTTACATTTGCAATCAGGAATCAATCGGAAGCAAAGTCGGAACGGAATACTATATGACCTACACTGTAGAAAGTATGGCTATGAGTGAGGCGGAGCACCAGGGTGTTTGCGGAACATCGCTTCCGACACAATACGTTCCTTGGGAGAAGAATGGCGAAGACGGTGGTTTTTACTACTGCAACTATACGACTGAAAATATTATGTTGGTGCAGAAAAGAACATACTTTTTGAAGTTTGTTGTTACAGAGGATGGATTTACATATCGTGTTGGATGGGCAAATTCAGACAAATCCCGTTACGTAGATTATGACATGACTATGGGAGAGGTAAAAACGAATTTAGGATACTTCGGACTCTTTATCGCCGGAACCAACATGACCGGAAAATTAACAAAAATCCGTTGCTATGACAGATACGGAAATGATCTGGGTGTTCAGGTTACACCGGACAGAAATGCAATTGTAACCAAGAAGTTGACGAATAACAAGAATGTGAACCATTCATATAGAATCGCTTTGGATGATGCACAGGATGTTGTAATAGCTAATAAGAAGCCGGCACAGACAAAGAAAATGTACATGGAATACACAGTAGAGTCATCAGATAGTTCTGTATTCCAAAGCGGAGTGATTCAGAGCAGCACAATACATGCATTTCCTTTTAACGGAATGGATGCAGCTCTGTACTACAGGCAGGAAATGGATGTAGAGAAGATGGGACAAAAAGAGAACGGAGTTCTCTTGCAACCAGGCGCGAAATACATTATCGAATTCACCATGGGTGAAGAAGGAATGACAGTTATTGCGCAAAGAACCATGAATGGAGAAACAGTATATCTTTCATTCCCAACGGAATATGCTGCTTGTTCACCTACTGCAAAATTCTTCGCTCTGTTTTTTGGGCAAGGAGAAAAAACGTATGTGAATTGCGTTTTGAAGGATTTCAAATGTTATGACGCCAAGAATAACAATCTAGGTGTTCAATGTAATCAATTGGCTGATATTACTCATTACGGAAGCATGGAAGATTATTCCGGATGCGAAGCCGTATATTTCTGTGATGAAGACAAGTCATTCTATGCACTGTACGCAGACCAGACTGTTAAGTACACAGCAGATGGCGAAACGAAAAATGGTACATACGTAGTGAATGAAGCAACTTCAAAAATCACGTTTAAGATAGACGGTAAAAAAGAGATTTTTGATTATTTGTATCAGCATTTCACGAATGCCGAAGGGAAAAAATGGCGCAGGTTACATGTATACAGAGTAAATTTCAAGACAGGTACAGATGAAGTAATAGAGGAACAAGTATTATTTGCAGATAGTGGTTATGTAGTTCTGCAGCCGGAGGATCCTGTGTTAGAAGGGAACAAATTCCTTGGCTGGTATACAGCAGACGGCAAGGAATACGATTTTGAACAGCTTGTTACCGAGTCCTTCACATTGTATGCAAAGTGGAATGAATATACTTATGCCGATAAAATTGTTAAAGAAAAAATGGTAATCGATCAAATGAAGACAATTGTTCTTGCAGTTAGCGCACTGTTACTTGTAACATCTATAGCAATCAGTGCTGTGATTATAAAGAAGCGAGGTGGCGCAAAGAATGAAAATAGGGAGAAGTAAAATACGAATAGCTTTTATCCTCTTCGGAATCACATTACCGATTATTCAATGGTTACTATTTTATGTCTACACCAATTTTTCGGCGATAATGATGGCATTTACGGATAATGAAGGCGCGTTGTCTTTTTACAATTTCACAAAATTCTTTAAAGAATTTACAATGGAGACCTCGCAAATCCGACTGGCGCTGAAAAACACACTTATCACTTTCGGAATATTGTTTGTGACATTTCCGTTCAAGGTGTTGGTTTCCTACTTTATATATAAGAAGGTACCATTTTATGGATTTTATCGGATTGTGTTTTTCCTTCCGACAATTATCTTTTCAGTAGCCGTTGCCATGGTGTTCACACAGCTTGTAAGTGTAGAAGGTTTCATTGCAAAGGCAGTTCAAGATTGGATGAACCTGGATTATACGCCGGAACTTTTGGCAGATGCACAATTCGCGAACATTGTCGTTCTTCTGAATTTGGTATGGTTGACATTCCCTGGTGACTTGATCATTTGGGGAGGTACCTTCGCCAGAATTCCGGAGGATGTATTGGAATCAGCAAAATTGGACGGTGTAACATGGTGGACTGAATTTACAAGGATTATTGTGCCGATGGTATGGCCGACAGTTGCCTTACAAATGGTGCTTTTGTTCTGCGGATTGTTCGGTGCGACAGGAAACGTTTTCTTGTTGACAAACGGTGGTTTCGATACCATGACCTTAAGTGCGTGGATGTATATTACCTTGCAGAGAAGTGCCGGAAATATGTATACCTCTAACGTATACAATTATATGTCCGCGGTTGGAGTGATGATTAGTACAGTAGCAATTCTCATTTCTCTAAGTATACGAAAATTTACTAATAAAGTATTCCAAGATGTAGAGTATTAGAAGGGAGGAGAAAGCAATTGTTTAAGAGATTTAAAAGAAAATCGCCGGCAGAAGTAGCCTTATATATATTCGTTTCTGCTATCTTCATGGTAGTGGCTCTCAGTTATATATATATACTTGTGTGGATTGTTATAGCGGGCTTAAGGACGAATACAGAGATTATTATGGATCCATTTGCATTACCGTCCACGTGGCATTGGAAAAACTATGTGGAGGTCTTTCAATTACTGCAAGTTAGAGGAAATAATTTCTGGAACATGTTGTTTAACAGTGTGTGGTTTTCTGTGCTTCCGGTATTGATTCAACAGTTTACGACAATCACATTTGCTTATGTCTGTTCCAAGTATAAGTTCCCACTTTCGTGGTTGCCTTATACGATAATACTTATCATTATCACACTTCCGATTTACGGTAACAGTGGAGCGGCATATAAGTTGCATTACGATTTAGGAATGATTGATACATATGCGCAGATTCTCACCTCAGCAGGTGGATTCAACTTATACTTCTTGTATTTTACAGCATTTTTTGAAAATCTTTCATGGACGTACGCAGAGGCGGCAATGATGGACGGTGCCAATGATTTTCAAATATATTTTAAAGTTATGTTGCCGCAAGCAAGAGCTATTTTCGGAGCTTTGTTTTTAACAAGCTGGATTAGCGTTTGGAACAGTTATGAATTGCCATTGGTATATCTGCCGAATCTGCCGACCCTGCCGGTTGGTATTTATCAGTTCAATATGGAGATGATTTATCAGGCAAGACTGGATATTCTGTTTGCAGCATGTTTCTGGATATCAGTTCCGGCTCTTATCCTGTTTGCTGTGTTTAATAAGATTATTACGACCAATGTATCAATTGGTGGTATAAAAGGATAATTTAAAAGGAGGAAGAGAAGATGAAAAAAGTAACAAAAATTCTTTCACTTATGCTTGTGGCAGTACTTTTAACAGGATGCTTGGCAGGTTGCGGAGAAAAGAAAACTAGTAAAAAAGGCGGAAAAGGAACGACAGATGTTGAAATCTCAGTTGTACACTCCGGTGCAGGTTTAACATGGCTTGACAATTTGATTGCAGCATTCAAGGAAACAAACCCAGAGTACAATGTGTATTACAATGCATCATCATCACATGCCACTGTAACAGCTTCTTATGGGTATGAGGATATTGATACAGTAGACTTATACATTGCAGGTAAGATGTATGACACAAAGTATTTGGAGCCTTTGAATGATGTATTGGAAAGTACGGTAGAGGGAGAATCAAAGCCAATCAAAGACAAATTCAATGCAACGTACTTGAGACAAAAAGAATTAGATGGTAACTATTATCAGCTTGCAACCAGCAATGGCGGAAGTATTGTAAGCCTTGTTTATAACAAAGAATTGTTTAAAGAGGCTAACATCACACAACTTCCTAGAACAACAGATGAATTGATTCTGACTGCAGGTATCTTGTACGATGCGGGAATCACTCCATTCTGTCACTATAAAACAATCGGTTACTACTATTTGATGGATGAAGCTTGGTTTTCACAATATAACGGATACGATTACTACCTTGACTTCTATCATAATCCATCCAAAGACAAAATGTTAACCGAGGATGGACGTTATGAAGCAATTAAAGTTCATGAGAAAATTACGACACCGAATTATACATTAGCAGGTTCCAACTCTGAATCACACATTGCGATGCAGACAAAGTTCATGGAAGGCAAATGTGCAATGATGGTAAATGGAGCATGGTTGTCAAATGAAATGGGTGGAGGAGAAAAAGTTGAGAAGTTCTCCATGATGAAGACACCGGTTGTATCCAGCATTACTGATAAGTTAACAACTGTGACAAGTGAATCACAATTGCGTAAATTAATCACAGCAATTGACAATGTTACCGACGGAGTAGAAAGCATTGATACATACAAATCAGGTGACGGTTATCTTGTGCAAGGCATCAGCGTATCAGCAGCAGATTGGGATTACGTAAAAAGAGCAAGAAATACAGTAGCTGATATTTCATCAGCAGGTGGCGCTTATATTCCTACATATAGCAATGCAAAAGAAGGTGCAAAAGAGTTCTTGAAATTCATGTATTCAGATGAAGGAATCAAGATTGTGCAGGATGCGTACCACGTACCAATGCCATTTAATTTAGACCAAGGTCAAATTGATATTAGCAAATGGAATTCGTTTGAACAGGACGCATACAAACTCAATGAAAAAGCAGAGTATTTTGTTTGTGAAGCATTCACCGGTAAAGATAGAATCTTTATTGATGGTGGAGCAAGTTCTTTCGTAGTATACGATTTCATATCTGATATGTGTAACAACAGTGAAGCAGAGCGTGTAAGTGCGAAAGAGACATGGGATGAAATTACTAAAACCATAAAAGAAAGCTATGACACGTGGGCTGCAAACGTCAAAAAGTAAGGAGATTAAGATGAAAACATTCAAGAAGATTACAAGAATCATTCTGGGATTGTCAGTAGCGTTGATAGGTGTGATGATAACTCCTAAACATGCGGAGGCAGGTTTCAGTAATATTGTAGTGGATAATGCATCTTTTTCAGAGAGTTTGGACGCGGGGAAGTGGCATGTACCAAATAAAGATGTTGTTGCAGAAGGCGGAAAACTTGTTTTCCCTGCAAATAGCAATGATGAGACCAGAATTATCACAATGGAGCCGGCAAGAGACAGTGGGACTGGAACAGAACTGTTTGCGGCAAATTACACCATGAAATTGAACAAACTGCCGGCGGGACAAAAGTTTATTTTAGCTTTCAGTCTTGCTACCGTAGAGTCTAATTATGAAGAGGCAGGAAACATAGAAGTCGTTTTCCAAAATAATAACGGCGTGAAGGTCAGCGTAGTAGGCTATAATAATGATGGAGCTGCCATCACCTTAGCAGGTGCGCAGAGTAGCGGCGTGACTCTCGGAAATGATTTTACAGTCAGTGTAGTAGGTACCAGAAAAGGAAATTTAAGTGTAAACGTTAACGGAAAATCACTTTACAACAAAGCATGTCCTATTGACATGGAAGGTCGTATCGGATTTTTACAGACAGGAAAATGTTCAGCGGAAGTGTCAAGCCTGCACATTATTTCCTACAAGTATGAAACACCTGAAAATGTGAATTTCACAGAAGATTTTGAAAGTGGAAGCATCAATGCAAATGTTCTACATTCCAAATTATTGGCATGCACAGGACATTATCCGGCTGGAATTCAAGTAGAAGACTATAAGAACAGCAAGGTGTTAATGTATCGGAATTCAAATGTTGGTTACTTAAGTACAAAGTATCAATACTCTAATTTCGAGATATCATTTGATGTTCCATACATGTTAAGAAAGAACATTTTGGATGAAAATGGAAAAGTTACTATGCCGGGAAACATGGACTTTACTGTAATTATCGGAGCAGATGTTCCGCGATACACAGCAATAGAGCAGGTATGGCAATATGCACCGGATGCACTACTCTTCAATAATCATCATGTGTTTTCAACTAGATATATCAATGATGGTGTGATAGCACCGATTGATGACAAGGGAATGTATGAGTTAGACTCGACAACCGGTTATTCTGTAAAGATATCTATGATAGATACTAACGTTACTGTCTTTGTAAAGGCATTAAAGGCAAAAGAATGGATACAAGTTCTTGATTACAAGATTGGAAACGAAACACCAACGGGATATATTCAGATTGTTTCCGGTTATGGACGTTCTAATTTTGCAATCGATAATCTCAAGGTGGTAAACAAAGACGAAAACGCCAAATTAGTAGAAGTAGGTTTCAAGTCCGGCGATATGGGATTCAGAGATTTTGAATATCAGCCGATGGAGAAAAAATACCGCGATGAAGAACTGCTTTCAGAAGAGGTTGAGGTTAACGGAACTGAGCAAACGGAAAAGACTGAAAAGACCGAGAAAAAAGAAAAACCAGAGTCGATTGAATGGTATTACATTGTACTGGGAAGTTCAATCGCACTTGGAATTTTACTAGTGGGCTTAGCGTTTGTTGTTACGAAAAAAACGTCGAAGAGAAATGGAGGTCAATCAAGTGAAGAAGCATAAAATGTGGAAACGCTATATCGGAATATTGGTTGCTACTTTCATAGTTGCAGGACTTTGCGGATGTAGTAATGGGGAAGAGAAAGTTACGAATGTCAATATTGGAAAAAAAGAAGAAGTAGTAGTTATTGAACCAATGGAGCCGGAGGAGCCGGTTACTCAGACATTTAGTTTCTTGGGCGGAAAAGATGTTATGCCAGTCACCGGATACCACGGACCTATGAAGGCAGCATATAGTGAAGACGCCCAATCTATGCCGAATTTCTTAACAGATGAGGTTATGGCAGAGATTGCTGAGGCAGGAATCAATATGCTTGAAGTATCCGCTATCGATTACAATTATTACCCGGAGGATGCGGAACTCCTATTGGATTTGGGATATAAAAATAATGTTGGTATCTGCATATTGGATAGCAGGATACACGATATAAACAACGTAATGAATCTTAAGCAGATGGATGCCCGATTAAATTTGTATCGCAATCATCCGGCATTCTGTGGCGTGCATGTGGTTGATGAGCCTGGTTCAGAAGTTTATATGAACGGAGACCGAAACATTCCGCTTTGGGCACCGATTGTTAGTACTCTGACAGAATTAGATACGTTTTGCTATGCAAATATATTCCCATACTGGCAAGACGAATTAGTTGAAAATTATAAACAATATGTGGATGAGTGGTGTTCTACCGCAAAACCTAAGGTGCTTTCATATGACTACTATGTATTTGACAATGAAAGAAGTGTACCACAATATTTCAGCAATATGGATATCAATCGTCACTATGCTGAAAAGTATAATCTGCCACTCTGGGTATATATACAGGCAGGCGGACAGTTCTTGGAAGTAGACTGGGGAAGAGAGAATTATCCTTCAGAAGGTCAGATGCTTTGGAATATCAATACTTCCCTTGCTTATGGTGTAAAGGGTATTCAGTATTTTACAATTATCCAGTACCATCCTTATGCATTGGTGGAAGACGGAGAAATCAGACCGGGTAGCGGTTTATTGGATCTCTTTGGTAATCGAACACAATGGTA
>JAZQSP010000062.1:0-1299 GCA_045630205.1 Faecalimonas sp.
TTTGGACTAAAGCTTTGATAGTAGATAAGCTGAGCGAACAGAGTTGCATAGAATTAGATGTTGATGTAAAATAACATAATAAAAATGTGATAATGGCGACCACTTCATACACGAAATGGTCGCCATTATGTTTGTGCTAAAATAGTACTATTCAACACTATTCGTTACATTATAAACTGCTTCAACTGTTGCCCACATATCGTCAGGCAACTCCTCGTCGGAAATCTTCTCGCATGCTTTGCGTAGGTATTCCATCTCGTCTTTTGAGAAATCTACAATCAGCGGTGTCTCCTTCTCGACATCCCACTCAAGGCGGTTGTCCTCCTGGTTCTCACGGAAGTTAATCTCTTTGCGCTCATCATCGCTGATGGCAATCTTACGAAGAATCTCCTTTTTGAGGTTGAAATCCTTGAAGTTTCCCTTCGCAGGAAGGAATGTAGGAAGGTAAAGTCTGTCTTTAATTGAAAGTTCCATATCGTTCTTGTTTAATGTGATTACTCAGCTTCTGCTGCAATGGTTGCGACCTCAGAGAGGATATTTTCAATCTGCCCAACGGCATCGGCTACATATTTGGCAATATCCTTTCCGAATGGCATATTGATGGTTACACTACCACGGTCGTAATAGATGCTACCTACTGCGATGCGGTGTTCATTCGTGGACGGCTTAAAAGCAGTTGTTTGGACACGCTCCAACACGCCATCTGTAATACTGTACTCCAAATTATAGGAGCCATTCTCCGTGGTAGCCTCTGCCACCTTTGTAATGATTGTGCTTGTTACTTTCATATCTCCTGTTTCTTAAAGTATAGAGAGGTTTTAATGTTTGAGGTTATGGGAGAGGAAAAATTATTTCCAATCTCCCGTAGAAACAACCAAGAAACTGAATGAGCCATCGTTTGTACTATTGTCATCGGCTGTATACACATCGAAATAGTAACTATACAATGCCTTCAAAGTGGCATAAATCGGAGTGCTATCTACGGCTGAGAAAATACCACTTAAGAATACTTGGAAGTATCCTGACATATTCCAACTGCTCGACATATAGATTCGATATTGTCCTTTGCCCAATCGTGATACGGTTATCGAACTGCCATCAAAGGTTTGGTATTTGACCGAATAACTGCTCGTAGATGACACGGTAACTGTTCCCTGTGCCAAGAACTTCATATTCTTGCCATACTTTTTCGATGTCATCAAGTCAAGGCGATTCACTACAATCCAGCCGAAGAAGGTTGTATTATCACCATAGCCAAGCAACTCAACAAGCTCACGAGAGAATGATATGCTTGATTTC
>JAZQSP010000063.1:0-1749 GCA_045630205.1 Faecalimonas sp.
GCAGGAAGCAAAGATAGAAGCAAAGGTTGATAACAAAGGTAATGAGACAGTAGCCATCGAGCCAACAAAGCACGTTAGCAGGGAAGTCTATGACGCCTATTTGCAGGAAGCTAAATCAATTGTGTCCAATGTAAAGGGCGCTAGTGTGAAAATTGCAAAGGTGTTCACTGAGATGTATGAGCGCGGTGTTCTTGAGTATGACAGTGATGATAAGAACGACATAGTGCGTTACACATCTATGTCAGACTTTGCTGAAAAAGAACTTGACTTGAAACTCACTGACAAGCAGCTAAAGAACTATGTTCGCCTTGTTAACATCTATGGTGAGAAGCAGGAAGACGGCACATATACAATAGCTGACAAGTTTGTTGCCTACGGTATCGATAAGCTCGACCGTATACAAACCCACCCCGACTTCAAGTCACGCAACGACTTTGATGATATCATCAAGTCAACGGGTATTAATCCATTCACTAGCGCTTCTGACATACGTGCCATTTTAGGACGTATTAAAGACACTGACTATGACAAGAAGCTTGAAGACAAGAAGCAGGTAGCAGAAGACAAGAAGCAGGAACGTACTACTAAAGAAGAAAAACTCACTAATGAAGTGAACACACTTAAGGAAGACATAAAAGTAGAGCGTGAAGCTACTGACACACTTAGACAATGGATAGTACGTTTTTACGGATATAGCAAAGACGCAAAAATGACCGATAAGGACTTTAGAGAAGCCTTTAAGAGTGAGTTTGAAAAACTCGATAAGCAAACTGCTAACGACATAAAAGAAAAGCAGGAAGCCAAAACAAAGTAATTCGTAAATACGATAGGCTATTGTGAGTTTGTGTAAACAATTAGGGCAATTTAGCCCCAGTAAGTAAAAGTAAAAGGAATAGGAGACGAAAAACATGAAGGTATGTATTACAGAAGAATTTTGGAAGGATGTAGCACCAATTGACGCGGACTACAAGGAAGAACAATTGATATCAACTAAATGTCACGCAATTGAAATGAATGAAGTTGAGTTTACTAATTATCTTATAGCTTATGTACATTCTCAGCGTGACATGGTTTATTGGTGTGGAGACTTTATGCAAATAATAAAGCACATAGAAATTCCACAAGTTATATAGGGCGCAAGCCCTATTTAATTTTACTCAATCAATTTAGCACTGTAAAGTGTAACAGTTTAAAGTACGACACTGTTATACTTTAGAGTGCTGAAGTGCACTCTGCCGGTCAACCGGCACACTTAGAAAGGAGTAAAAGAAAATGAAAACGGAAAAGAAAGAGAGACTAAGTGGATTAGACGAGATTAAAGGTGCTAGGATTACACTAAATAACATCGAGAGATTAGTCCGCCGGTCAACCGGCGAGATTACAAAAGATGACATCTTATTTCAGATTATGCTAATGAAGGCAGAACTTGAAGGATTAGAAGAACTTGAGTTAGATAAGATGTATGCAGATTACTTGAAGCAGGAGCAAGAAAGATTACATAGACGTGTAGAGCGTTTCATGTCATGTTATAACGCCCCATGTAAAGATTGCCACAATCTATATGTGACATGTTTCGAGCCAACAAAAGAAGATTTAGAGGAGATGGAAAAGAATGATAGTGAAGATTTATAAGAATGATACAGAAGTTGAAACGCTATTAACCGGTATAACATCTGTGGTAATAGGATTACTCACCGCACAGTTCTATAATGATAATGAGAATACTGTCTATTCGGTTGACTTAGGTGA
>JAZQSP010000064.1:0-36637 GCA_045630205.1 Faecalimonas sp.
GGTTTGTATATATAAGACTAATTTTTTGGGAAAAGGGGATTTTTGAAAGGAAAAAGGCAAAAAGCCGCGTCAATCCTATATGAAACCCCTTTACATAGGACCGCCAATCTTCGAATTAATGGCGGTCATATTTTTGCATCAAAAATGGGGTAAATCAAGCATGGAATTAAAAATCGAATATGTTAAACCTAGCAGTTTGAAGGAATACGAAAATAATGCCAGAGAGCATCACGATGCCGATGTGAATGCCATCGCAGCGAGCATCAAAGAATTTGGATTCAATGATCCGATCGGCGTATGGCACAATACTATCGTGGAAGGCCATGGTAGATTACTGGCCGCGATTCAGCTTAAGCTGAAGAAGGTGCCAATCATCCGCTTAGATGATCTCACAGATGAACAGCGCAAGGCTTATGCGCTTGCTCATAACAAAACTGCAGAATTATCAAACTGGAATTTTGATGTTCTGGATTCAGAGCTTGCAGATCTAGGCAATTTTGATATGTCGCAATTTGGATTTAACGCAGAAGCCTTTGATGATGAATCAGATCTGAAGATGCAACAGAACATAGACTTTGAAAAAAGCGGCAGACAGGAAAAAGAATGTGAATGTCCTGCTTGCGGCTTTAAGTTCATTCCATGAGCACTTTATTTGGCGTTCCCTATATGGGTTCAAAAACAAAGATTGCTATTGATATCCTGCGACAGTTACCAAAGGGCAATCGATTCGTTGATTTATTTGGCGGCGGCTTTGCAATGAGCCATGCCGCTTTTTTGTCAGGACGATATAACAGGATCCTTTATAACGATTTTAATCCGCTTATCGTTAATCTGGTTAAGGGCGGATTAAATGGCAATTACAATTATGGTATTTTTCAACCGCGCTTTGTAACGCGCGATGAATTTTACGAGAAAAAAGAAAAGGACGGATATATCAAATATATCTGGAGCTTTGGCTGTTCTGGGCATGAATATCTTTTTGGAAAAGATATCGAAGATCTGAAACACCTTGCACATGACTTTGTTGTTTTTGGTAGGTGGGATAACAGGCTTGAGCAGTTTGCTCCCAGAATCAAGCAGGATGTAAAGAGTAGTAATATACACGAAAGGCGGATGCAATTTTGCGGATCTATCCGCCGAACCGCGAAGCGGTTCGATTTACAACAGTTGGAAAGGCTAGAGCGTTTACAACAGGATGGAAAACAGCTTGAACGACTGGAACGCTTGCAACAGCTTGAACAACTTAACCGACTGGAACAGCGAGCAATTGATTTAACTAACATGAGTTATCTTGATTACAAATATCAGGATGGCGATGTTGTTTATCTTGATCCACCATACGAAGGAACGGCAGAGTATAGCGGCGGCTTTAACCACAAAGAATTTTATGATTGGGCTTTTTCACGCGATTATCCGATATGGTTCTCGTCTTATAGAAACATATCGGATAATCGCTTCAAAATGGTGTATGCAATCAAGCTAACGAGTTCTTATGGCGCAGGAAACAACGCTGTTAATTATGAGTGCCTATATACAAACAAATGAAAAAAGCAGGGTATAAAAAGAAAATCATACAGATGTGCCGCGATGCAGGAACTTACGCGCCTTACTTTGATATGACGATAGAAAAACTTGCTTACATTCTGGAAATTATTGATGATGCCACGCGGCAGTATAAAGCAAGCGGCGGCAATCCAGTTATCGTGCATACAAATAAGGCAAAAGAGCGAAATCTTGTTAAAAATCCTGCACTGGTAGTCATTAACGAGCTATCAGCCACGGCTTTATCCTATTGGCGAGATCTTGGATTAACGCCTAAAGGACTTAAAAGCCTTGGCGAAAGTATACAGAAAGAGGATTCAGAGAGCTTTGAAAACTTCTTGAGTAACTTAGGAATTTAACGAATGAGGGGTAAACACTATAAGGATGTTGCAATTAAATATGCAAATGATGTTATCAACGGCATAAAAATAGCTTCAGACGATATAATCAACGCCTGCAAAAGATTTTTAGAGGATCTTAAGCGCAAGGACCTTGAATATCGTCCTACGCAACCAGATGCGGCTATTTCAATCATTGAAGGCACGTTCGTGCATCGAAAAGGCGAGAGCATCGAAGGTATCCCACTTATGGGACAGCCTTTCACACTTGAACCTTGGGAAGTATTTATAACCTGTAATCTTCTCGGATTCTGGTATACAGGAACAGAAGAACGCCGCTTCAAAGAAGGACTTATATTCTTAGCCAGAAAAAACGGAAAAACGAGCTTTATAGCTTCGCTTGCTTTTGCGGTGGCAATCATACAGCGCAGATCTGGTTCAACGATATACGTTGTTGCGGCGGCACTTAAGCAGGCACTTGAAAGTTTTAATTTTATGATCTTCAGCCTTAGATACAAAGGCTTGTTTGATAAGTTTGATGTAAAAGATAGTTATGTTGAACACAGTATTAAATACACGTTTTACAAAAATGGAAAGCCAGATGGAAGCATCGAAATACAGATCATGGCTTCGAATCCAGATGCGCAGGATTCCTTTAACTGTAACTTTGCCATAGCAGACGAGGTTGCGGCTTATAAAAAGCCTGCTCAGTATAACAGATTCAAAGAAGCAATGAAGGCTTATACTAATAAGCTCATGATCGGAATTACTACTGCAGGCGATAACATGAACAGTTTCGGATATGATCGTATGCAGTACGCAATCAAGGTTGCTTCTGGGATAGTAAAAGACGATAGTTTCTTTTCATTCGTTGCGCGTGCTGATGTTGATGATAAGGGCAATTGCGATTACACGAATCCGATTCAGCACCAGAAGGCGAATCCAAATTATGGCGTGACCATAAGACCGCAAGAAATAATGAATGATGCGCTGCAAGCTCAGAACGATCCTAGACAGCGCAAAGACTTTTTAAGCCGTTCGCTAAATGTCTACACGGCCGCAATGCGTGCTTGGTTCGATATAGATGAATTTAAGGCAAGCGATAAGAAATATAACTGGACCATTAAAGAACTGTGCGCACTTGGAATTAACTGGTATGGCGGCGCGGACCTTTCGCGCTTACATGATTTAACTGCGGCGGCACTATTTGGTACATATAACGGCGTTGATATAATTATCACGCACGCTTTTTGCCCTGTTGTTATGGCGGTTAATAAAGCTGAAGAAGATAATATTCCGCTTTATGATTGGCAGGACAATGGTTGGCTAACAATGAGTAACACGCCAACAGTTAACGTTTCTGATGTTGTTAACTGGTTCAAAGAAATGCGAGCCATGGGATTTAAAATCAGGCAGGTCGGACACGATAGGAAGTTTGCAGGGGAAGAATACTTCCCACTGATGAAAAAAGCAGGATTCAATATCGTAGATCAGCCGCAGTATTATTATCTTAAATCTCAGGGATTTAGGCATATAGAAAAAGCCGCAAAAGATGGCACGTTGTATTATGTTCACAGCAGGGCTTATGAATATTGCGTAAGCAATGTGGCGGCGGTCGAAAAAACAGATGATGCAGTTCAATACGAAAAAGTGGAACAGACACAACGAATTGATTTATTCGATGCGTCTGTTTTTGCTTGCATAAGGTCTATTGCTGATGGTGAAAAGAGCAAAGCAGCGAAGAATTGGTGGGGCGAATAAATGAGCAAGAAAAGAAAAAACAGGAATATCCAACAGAAAAGAGAAACAGGAGCAAATAGCCCAATAGCAGTATGGCTTACAGATGGCGATACGCTTGCCTGTACTGGATATGTAAGCCTTGCTGATAACCCAGAGATCATGACAGCCTGCCACAAGATTGCAGAGCTAATTGGATCCTTGACGATTCATTTAATGGCCAACACAGAAAAAGGTGATCAAAGGGTAATTAACGAGTTATCAAGAAAAATCGATATTGATCCAGAAATGCACATGACACGTTCCACATGGATGCAGGCAATAGTTATGAACCTTTTGCTATATGGCAAGGGTAACAGCATAGTTGTACCGCATACATACAATGGCTATCTGCAGAATCTTGAGCCAATCGGATCCGAGCGCGTTTCTTTTGATCCAATCGGATACAGGGATTACAAGATTAACGTTGATGGAAAGGCTAGAAGCCCAGAAAACTTACTACACTTTGTTTTTAATCCAGATAAAACTTATCTCTGGAAGGGCAAAGGCTTAACAGTATGCCTTAAGGATCTTGCTGAAAATTTAAAGCAGGCATCAAAGACCGAAAAAGGCTTCATGGAAAGCAAGTGGAAACCAAGCGTAATTGTAAAGGTCGATGCCTTAACGGAAGAATTTTCAAATCCTGAAGGAAGGGAAAAACTTCTGCAGAGCTATGTTAAGAGCGCAAATATTGGAGAACCTTGGCTGATTCCTGCACAGCAGTTTGAGGTTGAACAGGTAAAACCGTTATCTCTCGCAGATCTTGCAATCAAAGATACTGTTGAACTTGATAAGAGAACAGTTGCAGCTATCCTTGGCGTACCACCATTCCTTTTAGGAATTGGCGAATATGACAAGGAAGCATGGAATAGTTTTATCCAGAACACAATAAGGCCAATCTGCATTTCAATACAGCAGGAGCTTACAAAAAAGCTGATTATCAGCGAGAAAATGTACTTCAAGTTCAATGTTCTTTCGCTTCTTGACTGGGATATCAAGACAATTTATGAAGTGTTCGCAGGATTAGCTGATAAGGGCATGGCAACAGCCAACGAAGTGCGCGATAGACTTGGAATGAATCAGCTTGAAGGCTTAGATACACTCAGAATTTTGGAAAATTATATTCCAGTTGATGATATAGGAAATCAAAAGAAGTTAACAGGGGGTTCAAGCAATGAGTGATTTTAACAGAGAAATGAAAAGGGTAATGCGTACAGCATCCACGCAGTTTTCAACGCGTGACGATAACGGCAATCTGGCCATTGAAGGCTATTTTGCAGTTTTTGATTCTGTTTATCAGATCGCTCCTGATCTTAGCGAATCAATTGCGCAGGGGGCTTTTGATAATACAATTTCGGACGATATTAGGGCACTTATTAACCATGATACGACTTTGGTGCTCGGCAGAACCAAGGCAGGTACTTTACAGCTCCGCACAGATTCTCACGGATTATGGGGGCACATCGATATCAATCCGAACGATAGCGATGCAATGAATCTTTATAACCGTGTTCAGCGTGGCGATGTAGACCAGTGCAGTTTTGGTTTTGACATCATCAACGAGGAAACCGACTTCCGCGAAGATGGAAGCGTACATTGGACTATCAAGGAAGTAAAGCTCTATGAAGTGTCGCCCTGTACTTTTCCTGCTTATGAGGAAACAAACATCGCAGCCAGAACACAGCAGCGCGATGAACTTCTTAAGCGCAGGAATGAAGCATGGAAAGAAAAGATGCTTAAAAAGCTGAAAGGAGAAAAAGAAGATGCTTAAAGTTCTTATTCTTAGAAAGAAACTCGATGTCGCTAAGAAGGCACTTGAGGATCTTAGGGCAAAAGATGCAGACTTCGAAAAGCGCGAAGCAGAGCTTGAACAGGCTATTGAGGAAGCTGCTAACGCTGAAGGCGAAGATGCAGAAGAGGCCCAGAAGGTTGTGGAAGAGGAAGCTGAAAAATTTGATGCTGAGAAGAAAGAGCACGAAGATCAGAAGAAGAATCTTTCAGACGAGATCGATGAACTTGAAAAAGAGCTTGCAGAGGAGGAAAAAGATCAGGATACAAATCCACCTGCTGAAGAGCCAAAAGATAACAATGAAAGGAAGGTAGATATTACTATGAACAGACGTAACAGATTTTTCGGAAAGATGCCTGCGCAGGAACGCGCTGCACTTTTTAGCATGGAAGATGTAAAGAACTTCCTTGCAAACGTTAGATCTTGCATCACAAATAAGAGAGCTCTTGAGAACGTTGGACTTCTCATTCCAGAGCGTTTCCTTGGACTTTTGAAGGAAAATGTTGAGGTTTACTCAAAGCTGTACAGACACGTTAATGTTGTTGCTGTTAACGGAAAGGGCCGCGAGGTTATACAGGGCACAGTTCCAGAAGCAATCTGGACCGAGTGCTGTGCTAATCTTAACGAGCTTGCTCTTGCATTTAACGATGCAGAAGTTGACTGCTTCAAAGTAGCAGGATACTTTACAGTTTGCAACGCTGCTCTTGAAGATAGCGATATCGACCTTGCAAGCGCACTTCTTGATGCACTCGCACAGGCAATCGGCAAGGCTGTTGATAAGGCTATTCTTTACGGCCGCAACACAGCAGGAACACAGAAGATGCCACTTGGTATCGTATCAAGACTTGCTCAGACTTCAGAGCCTGCAAATTATCCTGCAACAGCAAGACCTTGGGTAGATCTTCATACATCCAATATCGTAACACTCGCTGCAGGACTTACAGGCGCAGCACTTTTTAAGCAGATCACACTTGCTTCAGCAAAGGCTAAGAGTGATTATAGCCGCGGCGAAAAAGTATGGGTTATGAACGAGAACACATACACAAAGCTCATGGCTGAAACAGTTACAACAGATGCAAATGGCCGTATCGTTACAGGCGTTGCAGGAATCATGCCAGTTGTTGGTGGAATCATCGAAGTTCTTAACTTCATTCCTGATAACACAATCATCGGTGGTTACTTTGATCTGTACCTTCTCGCAGAGAGAGCAGGAAACCAGTTTGCTCAGTCAGAGCACGTTTTCTTCTTGCAGGATAAGACAGTATTCAAGGGAACAGCTAGATATGATGGTCAGCCTGTTATCGCTGAAGGCTTCGTTGTTATCGGACTTGAGAACACAACACCTGCAGCAGATTCAGTTGCTTTTGCTCCTGATGAAGCAAATACAGTTAAGGCAATTGCTCTTAACGTAAACGCTGTAACAATCGACCTTTCAGAAGCTGAAACATTCCAGATCGAAGCTGTAACAATGCCA
The DNA here is from genome assembly GCA_045630205.1 of Faecalimonas sp. GTDB lineage: Bacteria > Bacillota > Clostridia > Lachnospirales > Lachnospiraceae > Faecalimonas. Next base: position 6,920 of record JAZQSP010000064.1, read on the forward strand.
TTCCCTGCACCTATTACATGGAGCTCTTCTGCTGAAACATATGCAACAGTAGATCAGAACGGACTTGTTACTGGTAAGGCTTCTGGTAGCGCAACAATTACTGCAGTCAGCGGTTCTGCAAGCGCAAGCGTAGCTGTTACAGTTACAACTTGATGAACTATCGAGTAATAAAGTATTTCATTGACCGCGATTCTTTGAAAGAGTTCAACGTGGGGGATTTATTCCCCTGCGTTGATGAAAAACGTGCTGAACAGCTTATATTTAAAGGCTATATTGTAAGAGAGCAGGAAAAATCCGACAAACAGCCTGCAAAGAAAGAGCCAACAAAAACCGCGAAGGCTAAGAGCACAACAAAGAAGGCGGCAACAAAGAAGAAAGCGTGAAAATATGACAGATGCGCAGGTAACAAGCATTTTGAAGAGCCTAAAAGTTGATTTAGGCATATTAAGTACAACCGCATATGATGAACGCTTAACGGAGATCATAAAGAGCAGTTACGATATGATTGTTCGTGAAGGGGCTTCAACTCTGAACGCTGATACCGTGGAAGATGCGCAGTTAATTGTCATGTATTCCGCATGGATTTGGCGCAAGCGTGACAGCGGCGAAGGTATGTCACGAATGTTACGTTGGGCGTTAAATAACAGAATCTTAAGTGAGAAAGCCAATGGATGATACTTTGATACTATTATCAACTACATATGAGCAGAACAAGTATGGTGTTGCAGTTCCTACGAATACGGAAAAAGTAATATTTTGCGATAGAAGATCTATAAGCCGCAGCGAGTTCTTTAATGCAGGCAGAAATGGATTAAATCCTCAGTATGTCTTTAGAGTATTCAAGGGAGAATACAACGGCGAAACTGTGTGCAAATACAATGGCTTAACTTATGCAATTTATCGCGTTTATGAAACAGATGATGATTATATCGAGCTTTATGTTGAACGCAAAGGCGGTACAAATGGCGCGAAAAGTGACGATTGACAATCTAGGTTCTGAGATAAAAAAGATCTTGGAACAGTATTCGGACGATCTTCAGGGAAATCTGGATATCGTTACTAAGAAAGTCGGCCAGAAAGGGGCACAATTACTTCGAAATGAAAGTAAGAGCGCATTCCCAGATGGAAAAGGCACTTATGCAAGCGGATGGACCGCAACAGTTGAAAAGACGCGCGTTTACACCGTAGTTACGATTCACAACAAGAAGCAGGCAGGACTTGCTCACCTTTTAGAGTTCGGCCATGTATCTGCAAACGGTACAGGCAGAAACTTCCAAACGGATAAAGCCCCCGTAAAAGGTAAAGAACATATCGGACCAGTTGAAAAAGAACTGGTTCTTCAGTATGAAAGCGAGGTTAGATCAATCATATGATGAAAACACGCGAAGAAGTTAAGACGATGGTTGAAAGTATAGGCTTGCCGTTTGCCTATTATGAATTCCCAGATGGCACACAACAGGAGCCGCCCTTTGTAGTTTGGCTTTTTGGTAGCGATAACGATGTTATTGCGGATGATACCAATTATTGCAGTAAAGAAGTATTGGCCATCGAGCTTTATACATCTATAAGAGATTTTGAACAGGAACAGGCCGTTGAAGCTGTACTTACAGCCAACGGCTTTGTTTATAGCAAGGAACCAAATTTTATCGAATCCGAAAGGATTTGGCAAATAGCTTACGAAAGCGAGGTAATTATCAATGAACAAGGTTAAATACGGACTTAAGAACGTATATTATGCCGTTGCTCACATTGACGAGTTAACCAACACAGCAACCTATGATACTCCTAAACCTTGGAAGGGTGCTGTTAACTTGTCACAGGAACAGCAGGGCGAAACAACCAAGTTCCGCGCAGATAATATTGATTACTGGGTTGGTACATCCAACAACGGTTATCAGGGCGATTATGAATCTGCTCTTATCCCAGAATCATTCAGACGCGATGTTCTTGGCGATATCGAGGATTCAAACGGCGTTCTTATCGAGGATGCTGAAGCTAAGACAGTTCATTTTGCTCTTATGTTCCAGTTCGAGGGCGATGAATCTGCAACAAGGCACGTTCTCTATAACTGTACAGCTACTAGACCAACAGTTTCTGGTTCAACAACAGAACAGCAGATCGAGCCACAGACTGAAACAGTTACAATTACAGCCGTTGTAATCCACAACGCTGCACTTGATAAGGATGTTGTTAAGGCACGTTGCCCACAGGACAACGACCAGTATGCAACTTTCTTTGATTCTGTATATCAGGCAAGCGGCGTTGCAACTTATGCAACAGTTACATTCGATACAGATGGCGGAACAGCAATTCCAGATCAGATGGTTCGTGTTGGTGCCAAGGCTGAGAAGCCAGAGGATCCTACAAAGAGTGGATACACATTCGCAGGATGGTATAAAGAGGACACATTCACAACGTTGTTTGACTTCGATGATCCAATTACAGCCGACACTACTGTATACGCTAAGTTCACATCATAAGAGCAATAGGGGGTAAATACGAAATGACAAAGGAAATAATGATAGGGGATAAACCAATTACTTTTACTTCTAATGGCGCAACGCCGCTTTATTACAGAAACTTTTTCAAAAAGGACCTGTTAAAAGAAATAAATACAGATAATGTCGAGATGGAGCTAGCAACGGAGAATATTCCAGAGCTAGCTTTTATTATGGCAAAACAGGCGGATAAAGCCAATATGCTCAATCTTGAAATGAAGCACTATTTCGAATGGCTTGAGCAGTTCAATCCGCTTGATCTGACTATGATGGGCAAAGAAATATTCATGGTATATGTCGCAGATTCCGTTCCAATCGAAGAGCCCAAAAAAAAAGGAAAAGGAAGAGCGAAAGAGTAACCACTACTGCACTTTACCTGCTTAGATGCTTCCAGAATGGAATCGATATCAAGGATCTTGAGCATCTAAGCATGGGATTAGTGCTAGATATTTTTACGGAAAGTTCAAACGATAGTTACGACTATAAAGAACTGGCAACGCAGGAAGATTTTGATAAATATTAAGAGGATATAAGCATGGCAGATAGAATCAAAGGATTAACGATAGTTCTGGGAGCAGATAGCTCTGAATTAACAAAAGCGATCTATTCGGTTAATACTGCCATTAAAAATACACAGGCGAATCTTAGAGATATCAACAGAGCTCTTAAATTTGATCCTAAAAATACAGAGCTTTTAAAAGACAAACAGAACGAGCTTACAAGAGCCATTGAAGATACAAAGACAAAGATTGCCGAGGAAGAAAGAGCACTGCAGGCTTTAAAGGATGCAGGCGTTGATGAAACTTCGAAGGAATTTAGAGATCTAAAAACTCAGATAGATCTTGATAAATCAGCACTAAAAGGATTTGAAGATCAGATGAAATCCTTCGGAAGTGTTGGTTCTCAGGTCATGCAGGCCGTTGGAAAAGAAATAAAGGCTGTTGGCGATAGTATGCAGCAGGTCGGCAATAAGATTGCCGGTGTTGGAAGCACGCTAACAACTCGCGTAACAGTTCCAATCGTGGCTGCAGGCGGCACAATGGTAAGCAAGTTTGCTGAAGTCGATAAGACTATGACGCTTGCCAATCAAACAATGGGAAATGGTGCAGAACAGGCTGAACTTTTAAATGATGCCATGGAAAAAGCCGCATCTAATAGCACTTTTGGTATGAATGATGCGGCACAGGCTTCACTTAACTTTGCAAGGGCAGGACTTACGGCAGAGCAGGCGGCTTCCGCTTTAGCTCCTGCAATGAATCTTGCCGCAGGTGAAGCAGGTGATCTTGATACAGTCAGCAGCGGACTTGTTGCCACAATTAACGGATTTGGCGATTCGTTTAGTGAAGCAGAAAGATATGCTGATGTATTTGCAGCGGCTTGTAATAATTCTGCCCTTGACGTTAATACACTTTCAGAAAGCATGAGCGTTGCGGCTCCTATATTCAGAACCGCAGGAAAAGACGTTGAAGATGCGGCTTTAATGCTTGGCGTTATGGCTGATGCAGGTATTGATGCAAATACAGCCGCAAATAGTTTAAAGACAGGAATGGCACGACTTGCTGAACCAACAAAGCAGGCAAGAGAAGCCATGGAAAAATACGGCATCGCAATGGAAGATATCTGGAATCCAGATGGATCCATGAAAGATATGACAGTTATTCAAGAGAACTTGAACAGAGCTTTTGCTAACTTGTCAGAACAGGAACAGATGGCGGCTGCAGGTGCGATATTTGGTAAGAATCAAATGAGCGCATGGCTTGCTGTTATCAATACAGCACCAGAGGACGTACAGTCGTTAAATGAATCAATAAGAGAGAGCACAGGCGTTACTCAGGAAATGAGCAATGCAATGATGTCAGGATTTGGCGGATCTATTGAAAAGCTGAAATCTTCCATCGATGTACTTATGACTTCGCTTGGCGGACTTATAGCAGAATATCTTACACCTGTTATCGAGAAAATTCAGGGCGTAGTTGATGCGTTCATGGCTCTTGATGATGAAACTAAGCAGCACATCATTCAGATAGCAGGAATCGTTGCGGCTGTTGGTCCTATACTCTTGATCGTGGGCAAAGTGATCGTTGGAATAGGATCTTTAATATCGGCTGTTGGCACCATAACAACGGCAATCGGTGCGGCAATTCCAGTCATTACAGGAATAGGCACGCTTATTACAGGAACGATAATTCCTGCGCTTGTATCGGTTGTGGTTCCTATACTGCCAATCGTTGCGGCAATAGGGCTTGTCATTGCGGCTATTGTTGCCTGCATAAAGCACTGGGATGAAATCAAAGAAGCCACAGCTAAAGCGGTCGCAGTAATGTCTGAAGCATGGAATAACTTTAAAGAAAGCGTGAGCAAGCTTTGGGATGAACTAAAGACGAATATTTCAAACGCAGTTCATGCCGTTACTTCCACAGTTTCAAATAAGTTTGAAGAAATAAAGAACAACGTTATTAACAAGGTTACAACGCTTAAAAATAACGCAATTAACGCTTTTACTAATCTTCGTTCTGGTATAACAAGCACGATTGGAAATATAAGCAGTGTTATCGTTGGCGGATTCCAGAACGCAGTTAATTACATTACTTCCCTTCCAAGTAGAGCTTTAGGATGGGGCCGTGATATCATCAACGGCGTTATAAATGGAATAAGAAATGCTATCGGCGGACTTGTTTCGGCAATGTCTGATGTGGCCAATACGATCGCTAGCTTCATTCATTTTTCGGAGCCGGACGAAGGACCACTTTCAAACTTCCATACATTTATGCCAGATATGATGAAACAGATTGCGCAGGGAATCCAGAACGGAATTCCTGAAGTTAAAAACGCGATGGATAGCATGGCACAGACAATGGTTCCATCAATGCAGGGATTAAACGGATCAGGAAGCGCAGGCGCGACAACAAATAATAATACAAGCAATAGTATCAGCTTGAATATTTATGGCGCACAGGGGCAGGACGTAAACGAACTTGCAGATATCATTGAACAGAAGATTACTGATAATGTTGTTAGACGAGGGGTGGCATTCGGATGAATACGATGCACTTTTTAACTTTCGCAGGTAAGCGATCTATTGATTTTAATATTCGTATTAGTGGTGAAGGCACTTATGATCGTCCTAAAAGGAAATCAACTTCTTATGATGTTGCAGGGCGTAATGGTACGCTTATTCTTGATGAAAATAGCTTCGATAATATCGATATAACTTATCCTGCTTTTGTGATTGACGATATGCCAGAGCGCATCCAGAACTTTGCTAATTACATGAGCAGTTTTGCTGGTTATCAGAGAATCGAAGATACTTATCATCCTGATGTTTATAGGCTTGGCCAGTATAAGACGGATTTTACAGTTAAAACAAGCGGCCACATGAACAGGCAGGGCGAGTTTAATATTACTTTTAACTGCAAGCCACAGCGATTTTTGAAGTCTGGCGAAATTGCTATTACTTTCGAATCTGCAGGTAATATTTGGAACAGGACCAACTTTGATGCGCAGCCACTTATCAGAGTATACGGAAGCGGTGCAGGTACCGTTGGCATTGGTCCATATCTGATAACGATAACTGACATCGATGAATATGTTGATATCGACTGCGAGCTCATGGATGCTTATAAGGGCACATTGAATTGCAATAATAATGTTGCGTTTAATGCTGATTCTTTTAAGATTCCCACAGGCGTTAATGGTGTAAACTTCACTGGATTGATAACAAGTGTAATTGTTACACCAAGATATTTTATAATTTGAGGTTTAAGCATGATTCCTATTCTGTATGAAGGTACTGAACAGAATTTCATAACAAACGGACTTGGAAGGCTTGCGGATGCCATAACTTGCAAAGTAACAGAAGAGCGTAACGGTCAGTTTGAACTTGAAATGACTTATCCGATTACTGGCGTACATTATGAAGATATTACTGAAAGCAGGATAATCTTTGCAAAGACAGAAGAAGGCGGAAATAATCAGGCATTTATGATCTATAAGATCTCAAAGCCACTTAATGGCATCGTGACCATTAACGCGCAGCATATTTCTTATTTGCTAAATGGATTCGTTGTAATGCCTTTTTCAGCGGTATCCTGCGCAGATGCTTTTGGAAAGATTGCAGAAAATATCGTAATATCAACGCCGTTTTCGTTCTTTACGGATGTACAGAGCACAGTTTCATTCCATCTGGATTCCCCCAGAGCAGTTCGAAACCTGTTAGGCGGCGAGCAAGGATCCTTGCTTGATACTTATGGCGGTTATGATTACAAGTTTGATAACTTCGATGTATATCTTCTTCAGAACAGGGGAAGGGATAATGGCGTATCAATCCGTTATGGCAAGAATCTAACTGATCTGAAGAATTCAATCGATTCCACAAACGTATATACAGGAATCGTGCCTTACTGGGCAGATAATGAAGGCAATGCTATGTATCTTCCTGAGAAGGTTGTATTATCTGAGCATTCCACGGATTATCCTTATAAAATAATCAAGACAGTAGATTTTAGCAGCGACTTTGAAACCAAGCCTTCTGAAGCACAGCTTCGTGCAAGAGCAGAAAGCTATATTGCTTCAAGCACAGCTTGGAAACTCAAAAATAGCATTGATGTATCTTTCATAAACCTTGGCCAGACAGATGAATATAAGCATATCGCCGCCCTTGAAAGGGTTAAGCTGTGCGATTATGTAACAGTTGTTTACTCAAAACTTGGCGTAAATATTAAGACTAAGGTAATAAAGACGGTCTACAACGTATTAACAGAAAGATACGATACAATAAGCCTTGGCGATACTACTTACACGCTTGCAAAAGCAATACAGGGCGCGTTAGATTCTCCAAGCATGACAGAAGTTACAGATAGCATAAAAAGTTCTGTATCCAGAGCAACAAAGCTCATTCAAGGCGGACTTGGTGGCCATGTAGTATTTAACACGGATGGAAACGGAGAGCCGCAAGAAATACTGATAATGGATACTGATGATATTGCAACGGCAGTTAATGTTATCAGAATGAACTTGAACGGAATCGGCTTTTCACATAATGGCTATAATGGACCTTTTGAAACAGCATGGACTATCGATGGCCATTTTGTTGCTAATTTCATTGATACAGGCGAACTGGATGCAAGCATAATCAAGGCAAACACGCTTAATGCAAATGCGTTAACGGTAGAAGCCCAGAGCGATATTGGTGCGTTGCATAATTATTTGGCATATGACATTAATTCCAATGTGGACCACTGGGCATGGAAAAGCGGGCTTCCAAAGCCTTATCTTGAAACAATTGATGGAAAAACTTATACAGCATTTGATGGTTCTAGCATAGCAAGTTATTCATCTGATTATTATGCTTCGACTTCCAGTGATTTCTTTGGACAACCAAACATTGATGTATCATTTAAAATCAGATTCAATAAAAAGTATGTTGTTCATGGTAATCGAATATTTTTCTTGCTTTTTTATTATGATGTAACAGAAGATTACTGGTGGTCAAGCAGGTATTGGAGTGAAGGAAGAACATTTGAAGCAAATACTGATTATGATGTAAGTTTTCAGATTCATCCATATCATAACGCCTTTTCTTTTCAACGCATCGAAATAGTTTATCAACCTGATGTAATAATGTATATACGAGATCTGAAGGTTGTAAGCTCTACTGGAGAATATGAAGGTGCTTCGCTTAAACTTAATGCCAATGGCTTAAGTTCTATCGTTCAAAAAGCAGGCGTTATTTCAGCAATAAATCAGAGTGCAGAAAGTGTAAGCATTGAAGCTAGAAAGATAAATCTTACTGGTGATTTATCTCTTCGCGGCGATTTTACAAGTTATGCTCCAAATGATGATACAACTTATGCTTTTTTAGATTCTGGCTGTATTAGTTTTTACAACCAGAATACATTGATGTTTACGATTGCGGCAACGGCATGGCAAGGACAGTATGCAGGCATTTACTTTGGTGATCCGCAGGACTTTGCAAGATTCACGCATATGAATCAAGATTATATCGTTGCGCCGACATTGTATGTTCGCGGCGATGGTTCGCAATATGTTCCTACAGGCGCAGGCGATGCACTTATCGAAGGCGATTTTTCAGTATACGGATCATCAATATTTTATGGCAATGTATACGATGCAAACAGCAGCTTAGTATTTGTATCAGACAAAAGAAAAAAGAAAAACATTAAAGATCTAGCTTTAGATAAAGCCAGATCTTTTTTGATGGCATTAACTCCAAGAATTTTTAAGTTCAAGGAAGGCACAAGCGGAAGATTCCACCATGGCTTTATAGCTCAAGAAGTCAAAAAAGCCATGGGCAATGATGATTGGGGGCTTTATGTTGAAGATGCCAAGAGTGACTTCATCGGCTTAAGATACGATGAAATAATTGCTGATCTGGTTAAGGTAGTACAAGACCAAGAAAAGCGCATCGATGCGCTAGAAAGGAAAATCAAATGACAAGACAGGAATTCAATCTTGATTTGATCCCAGATGGCATATCTCCGATCGTACACGTTAGCCAGTACGATGAAGGACAGCTCTGGGATTTTAATATCGTAAAAGGCAATCAGCTTTTTGATATTCCGCTTGGAAGCTCCATAACAGTACAGGGTACCAAGAAAGATGATACAGGCTTCCAGTATCCTTGTTCTTTTAGCGGTTCAAAAGTAACCGTTATAGAAACAAAGCAGATGACTATTTTTGCAGGCGATGTTAAGGCAGAGCTTGTAATTGTTAACGGCGATGATAGGATTGCAACTCTTAACTTCATTATCCGCATAGAACGTGCGCCGCTTAATGAAGATACCACCATTAGTGAAACAATGCTTCCACTTATTGAGGAAGCGGCGGAACTTGCACAGCACATCGGAGAGATCAAGGGTTACATGGAAATGTCAGAAGCATATGCCCTTGGAACTATTGATGGTCAGCCTGTACCAAGCACAAATCCTGCTTATGAGCATAACAGTAAGTATTATGCAGATAATTTTGTGGGTTATGTTACCGATAGCCAGTACACGGCTATTAGCAATCTTTTAAGTTAAAAGAAAGGGGAAAGCAAAAATGATCACACTTGATAAGAGCGATGTTAATGAGCCTTTGAGCTTCAAGGGGTTATCAACAGACACAAAGCCAACAGTAAAGTATCTTAGTATCCCTATACCTAATGGTTCAACATTCTTTGAAATGGATACACAGGATGTATATTTCTATGATGGCGATTCTGATAGTTGGCTTCCACAGCCATAAGAAAGGGGCAGACAATGAAGGATGTTGAAATTATTGGAATGCTAAAATCCTACGTTTCCAAGACACTTGTTGGAATGGGTGCCTTAAAAGGTGCTAACTGCAGGATCAAAAGCATAGATAGAACAGCAGGGCTTAATACTGTTACCTTTATCTGGACCGATACGGACGGAGTAAGCAAAGAAAGTACAATGCTCGTCTATGATGGCGAAAAAGGTGAAACAGGATCAACAGGCGCGACTGGTGCTGATGGATTCAGCCCTACAATAACAGTTAAAACAAGCACTTCTGATACATATATCCTGACAATTACAGATGCAGAAGGTAGTTACGATACCCCTAACCTTAAAGGTAGCGGCGGTGGTGGAAGTGCATCAAATCTATCTGATCTGGACGATGTATCTTTATCGGAACTGGCGCAGGGAAATATCCTTATATATGATTCAACAGAAGCAAAATGGAAGAATACCGCGATAAAACTATCAGATCTTGCCGATGTATCTTTTACTGATCTGGCAGCAGAGCAGATCGCATACTATGACGGAACAAGTCAGAAATGGAAGAATGTTGATGCAGGCGCAGTTTCTGAATCCGAATATTCACAGATCAGCAGTCTTTTAAGTTAAAAGAAAGGGGAAAATAAGCAATGAAAAGTATTGTTCTTGTAGTTCAGAACCTGCTTAAGCCATACATTGATAACAAGGATAAAACCTACGCAAGCAATATTGCTCCTGTTGAAGTGTCACCATCAGAGCACGCTTATGCAGTAGGCAAGCAGCTTATCTATAATGGAATTCTGTACGATGTTACTTCAGCAATTGACGTGAATGATGCTCTTACTGTTGGCACAAATATCGCAGTTGCCGACAACGTAAGCGATAGGATTGGAAGTATAAAGCATGATTATGTTGGTCTTTATGGCCAGATAGCAATAACTACTCCAATAAATCTTAATACGCTTACTAATTTCGGAAATTATTACAAGGCTGCAACAGATTTCTCTGTATCAAATGCGCCACCTGAGATCTCAGAAGATATTCAGGCCACTTTTAGATTGACCGTTGAAAAACTTCTGGGAAGTACAGGTACAGGCATAAAGCAAACAATTTATGCGACAACAGGTGAAGTTTACAGCCGTGTTTATGGCGGTGCTAGTTGGGAAGCATGGCAGCAGGCACCAGATAGAGCACTTATCGATGATATCAAGGACAGCATCGCGCCTTCAGAAGATAACTCTACACTTTCAAAGAGTTATGCAATTGGCGAAGAGTTTTACCGCGCAAATGTTCTTTATAAGGCAAAAGTTGCTCTTACTTCTGGAACAGCGTTTAGTGGTCTGGTTCTTGATACAGATTACGAAGAAGCTCCAGAGGTTACAGCTCAGATCGGCGCAATAACAGATAAGACACTTGCAGCAAATGCAACAAGCGTTGAATTTGATGTGCCAACAAGCGGCAATAATCTTATAGAGTTCTTCTCTTCAGATGGTGCCGATTATACATCAATCGATACAAGTGTAAGCGGAAAAGTAACACTTACATACGAAGCAGTTGCAAGTTCCAGAACTATTACTTGCAGGATTGCAAAGGGATAAGGGGGCAGAGATATGGGTAATAGGTTTAAATGTTCTTTAGCTCACGGCGGAAGCGGTGGTGCTGAAGGTAATACACTTATCGTTACTTGTGATCCTGCTTTTGCAGGGCTTACAATTTCCGCTTCTAAATCAGGAACCACTTATACACAGACCTGCCCAAGCACAAGCCCTTACACAGTTACTTTCCATGGACTTGAAGCAGGCACATGGACCATCAGCACAACTTTAAGTGGTGACACTTATAGCACATCTGTTACAATTACGGATTCCACAGCTTTTCTTTCTTATGGCTTTAACATGCCCAGATGGGTTACACTTGGCGGACTTGATCCAACAGATTATTCAGATCTTTCTGATGTATTTGCAGATGAAGCAGCTGTTAGAAGGCTTATGCTTGTTCACGCAAGTGCAGACTATCTTATCAATGAAGTAACAGATGATGTTAATGTAATTGATGATTTTTGCGCTGATGATACAGCTATGAAATGGATTGGACTTTGTGACTATGTTTGCGATGGCCTTACAGCTATTGCAGGCGTAGAAACTAAGTTCCTTGCTAGCACTTACTGGGAAAGATACCTTAAAGACCACGCACCACACATGACAAGTAATAATGCACCTTATGGCAAGATAGAATCAAGTAGTAACTTGGTAAGTGGTGGTATTACATACTATCCTTGGTTAGCTTTTAATGGATCAAACAATGATGGTAATGATTGTTGGCACTCTCAGACGGGTGCAAATTCATGGATAGAAGTTGAGTTCCCAACACCTGTATGTGTTAAAAAAGTCAGATTGCAGAACAGAAATGCAACAGTTCCCGGCCCAAGACCAATTAGCACATTTAAGATACAAGGTTCAAATGATGGGACAACCTGGGAGGATATTGGTGATACATTAACCAACTCAGATACATCAGCTAATGCTATATCTGATTACAATATCAGTAATTCAAGCTACTATCTAAAAATGAGGTTATTTGTTGTATCAGTTGTAGATACTTACGCCGCAATCGGTGAGCTCCAATTCTACGGACGTTCACTAAATGTATCAGTTCCAATAATGACAAGTAATACTGCTCCGTTTGGTGAGTGTAATGGTAACTTTGATGATACTGCTTATAGAGCCTTTGACGGAGCAACAACCACACAAGGAACAGCAACAATAACAACACAGCCTAAATATTTAGGTTATGAATTTCCTGATAAGGTATGCGTTAAAGCAGTAGAAATAAGCGAGATCAACAACAGAGCCAATTATCGTCCTTGGCATATGCAGCTTAAAGGCTCAGATGATGGATTCACAACAGAATCACTTATAACAAGCCTTGTTGGTTCCAATAACGTAGTAAGCGAGTTACTTACTTTCAATAATTCAGTCGTTTACAAAGGTTTTAGGCTGTATGTTCAGGATGCTTATAACGGAACATCAACAAGTGAAGCATCAATAAATTACTGTAACCTTGACTGCTTACAGTTCTACGGCCTTGACTACTCAGAAAAGGAATTTGAAGCAGGATCCACAAAGAAATGGTTGTACGATCATGGCGTTGAACTGGAAACAATAACAGCTTATGAGAAAACAGCAAGCGATCATGTAACCAAGAATTCTGATGATATTTATTTGGAATCTGCCGCAAACGGTGCCGCAGAGATTCATACTGACAGCTTCGACTTAACGCCATATGACTTATTAAGAATCAGAATTGGCGATGTAATAGCATCAAGCAATAGCGGTGCGACAACTTATGGAAGTTATGGCGTTGCAGATTCAACCCCTGCTGTTACTGGCGCAAGTTATATTGGAAAAGTGGATGTTACAGCAAACTCTCTTCCTAACAATAGCGGCCTTGATATTTCTTCGTTCGATGTTACAAAGCCGATTGCTTATTATCAGGCATCAGGATCCTATACATATAAGTGCAAAATAACAGAATTGTGGCTGTTATCATAAAGAAAGGGGATATCATGAAAGTATATGTTGATTCAGAAAGCAGGATAAAAGCCGTTGATAAAACAACAGATGTAACCCTAACAGAGCTTATCATTGACGATATAAACAACCCTTTTGCAGATTGGAGCAAAGCCAAGATTTGCAGTTATAAGTGCACTGTGCAGGATGGCGTTGTTACAATGTTTACACCATATCGAGCTTGTTCAACCTTGGATTACATCGACGAGATCGGACACGAAGCAGACGATAACGCAGATAAGGCTGAAGCCTTTGATATCATGATAGGGGGTGCAGAAGCATGAGCTATGTTGATGAAGCTAAAAGGCTAAGACCTTTAATAGAGCAGGCTAGTAAGTCACTTCCAGACAATGAAGCCTTTTATGGCCCAGAGCTTTTTCCTGTTTGGAATGGCAATGGCGTTGATTATGTAAAAGATGATCGCGTTCAGTATGATGGAAAGCTCTATAAGTGCATCCAGAATCATACTTCGCAGGAAGATTGGCATCCTGATGTTGCTGTTTCATTGTGGGTTGAAGTTCCTGATCCTGCAATCGAATGGCCAGAATGGAAACAGCCTGCAGGGGCACATGATGCGTATATGAAAGGGGATAAAGTATCGCATCTTGATAAGCACTGGATAAGTGACATTGATAATAATGTCTATGAACCTAGTGTATATGGATGGACTGAAGCATAATGATTACGTTACTGCCTTTTAAGTAGTATACTTAAGTATAGTATTTAAAAGTTTTTTGCTATCTCATTTCTTTACTACCTGAAGAGCTCTGCTGATCTTAAAGATTGGCAGGGCTTTTTTGGTACCAAAAATTAAAAATTCAGTGTTTATTTTTGAGTTTTTAAGATTATTTTTTAAGTTTTTGTGATTTTTTTACGTTTTTATGGGGATTAATACCGTTTTATGCGGTTATTTAGGGAGAAGTATGATTCAGCAAATAAAAGATATCTTGACGATAATAATTTCCGCATCAAGTATCATCGTTTCAGCTTACGCATTATTCAAATTTTTTAATGGACCAAGGGCTTCACTTGAAAAGCGTGTATCAGATCTGGAAGATCAGATGAAAGAGTTTCAGGAAGAACTTTCAAAAGACAATGAGAAGTTACGCCTTCAGGAAAAGGAAAATTCCGTATTTAAGGCGGTAATGCTATCGTTCGTTGATTTTGAGATTGCATATTGTTTGAACACAGGATACAAGGATGTTAAGGACCTGCAGAAAGCAAAAACTATTCTGCAAGATTATTTGTCAGGAAAAAAGAGTTATGAAGAAGATTAAAAAGGATCCTGTAAAGGGTCCAAAAAAGAAACTGAATGATCTTGATAAGTATGTAATATATTGCATCGTATTTTTTACGATCTACACGATAGCAGAGCGCACGCTTGCAAGTATCACTGGCGTTACCTGTGAAGCGTTAACGAACGCAGTAAAGTGGTTTTGCGGCGGCGAAGTATTTCTGTGCGCAATGATTAAGCGGCATAAGCTCATAGATGCGAGAAAAGCCGCAAAAGAGATTAAAGAAGAGGGGGATTATTACTATGACGATTGAATTATTCATATTTATGTTGACCTTTGGAGCAATGTTATCATCCTTACTTACTCAAGCCATGAAACAGGCTTTTAAAAACATATCGAGCAATATTCTTGCACTTATTGATGCAATTATTATCGGCATCATAGGAATGGTGCTCTTTTATTTCTTAATGGGCATTCCTTTTACCCTTCAGAATATTATCTGTATTCCACTTATGGCTGTTTGCATCTGGATCGGTTCCATGATCGGCTACGATAAAATTATACAGACATTGGAACAGATCAAGAAAGGATGGGATTATGTCTGAACTTTTAGGCATTGACGTTAGCCATTATCAGAAGCACATTGATTGGCAGAAAGTCGCAAAGGCAGGCAAAAAGTTCGCAATACTAAAATGCCAGTATGAAGCCCAGAACCATCGAAAAGATGAAACATTTAATTATAATTACTCTGAATCAGGCATATATGGGCTTGCTAGGGGCGTGTATATCTTTATAGCTTCATCATCCATGGCAGATATGGAAGGCGATGCAAAAAGCCTTTTAAATAACTTAAATGGCCGCAGACTTGAATATGGCATCTGGATAGATCTTGAAGCTGATGTATTGCGTGCAAAAGGAAAAGCATATATCAAAGGGCTTGTTAATACATACGCTAATATCTTCAGATCAGCAGGATATTATTGCGGAATCTACTGCAATCGTGATTGGTATATAAATGTTATTCATGACGATTTAAAGGCTAATTATGATTTCTGGATTGCCAGATATCCCAAAAATGACACAGGTGTATATAATCCAAATAGCAGCTTGAAGCCTAGCGAGAAAATGGCTGTTGCTTGGCAGTATTCATCTAAGGGGCGCGTAAATGGTATTTCAACGCCTGTTGATCTCGATGTTGATTATGACGGAGTTATCAACTTGGCGCGTCCTGACAGAAAGACAAACGCCCAGATTGCGCAGGAAGTCATAGATGGAAAGTGGGGCACAAAGTATTCAAAGCCATCCAGAAAAGAGCTCATAACTGCAGCAGGTTATGATTATGAAGCTATCAGATATCTTGTTAATCAGCATTATAAGAAGTAAAATATATATAAGGTCTTTTGCGCAAGAGCTAATCTTGTGAAGCAGAAAAAGCGGTGTATTCCTAGAGAATATGCCGCTTTTTTCTTTTTTAAAAAATTTTGCAATTTCCTGTTGACATATCTGTATATACAGATATATAATAAGATCATCGAAGGGAACACAAAAAGAAAAGAGGAAAAAGAAATGAGCGAAACAAAATTAAATAAAAATATGACATTAGAGCAGATCAATGAGTGGGCTGAAGAGAGATACAAAAAGTTCTCAGAAATGAGCCAGTATCTAAATGATTATGGCAAGGAAACATTCGAAGCCCTTTACGAAATAACATGGTTTATGCCTTTTTCAGATACAAAAGAAGAGCTTGCAAATAACTTAAAAGAAGCCATGGATAACGGAAAAATCAAAAAAGAAGGAACAATATTCAAACTTAACTACTTTATAAAAAATTATCTTATTTAATTAACTGGGGCTTAACGCCCCAGATCAGAAAGGAAAAGACAATGACAAAGAAAGAGAAGAAGCAAAAAGCACAAGATTTAATTCTTCACCAGATCAGCATCATAGGATATGGAGATTCCTTTGAAGAATATATGAAGGAAGTTGGCGAAGATGGGCAGGAAATATTATCACAGCAAATGGATAGGATAGCAAAAATGTTCGGCTATGACAGAGCATGGTTCTGCTAAGAAAGGTGGGAAAATGAAAAATTTAAACACAAAGAATGATGGATACTTTGAGATTGAGGAAGATGGCGTAAGAATAACAAACGTTTACGGAGTTTTGATACGAAATGGAAGTCCAAAGAAATGTAAATGTTGTGGCAAGCAGGTTACAAATTATTTTGAAACTGAGTATTACGATGAACATGATAATGGCCATTTTGGTATTTATGGAACAGATTGCTTCAAAAAAATAGCAGTTTGGGATCCATCAATTATAGCAATGTAATAGAAAGGGGAATGTTGGAATGAATATCGTGTTAGGAAGGAAAATGTTTAAGAGAAAAAAATTGGCAGCAGGGGGGTATAGCAGATATGGTAAGTATGTATTCTGGATAAATATCTGGGGATTTGGAATCATATTAACAAATACCTGCAAGGGCCTTAAGTACGATCTAAGCATCTGCAATTGATGATCTGGGGCGCAATGCCCCAGAGAAAGGAAATAATGAAAAAATATACTGTTTATTTAGATGAATTCCAGATGGATTTTTTGAAAAAACTTGCAAAACATGATAGCATATCTGTACATACAGAAGTGCAGAGCCTTTTGGATCTGCAGATCAGAGAAACAAAAGAAGTCATGGAAAATGATTATCCAGAAGAGTTTTGCGAGGTTTAAAGATGAAAAAAACAGAAGCGCAGAAGCGTGCGCAGGCAAAGTATGACAAAGAGCACAAGGAAGAATTCAAAGTGTACAGCTTAAAGTTTGGATTAACGAATCCAGACAATGTACGGATTGTTGAAAAGCTAGCGAATCAGTCAAACAAGCAGGCTTACATCCGTGATTTAATTCTAGATGATATAAAAAAGAATGGGATTTAATCCTGTTCTTTTTTTATGCAAGAAAAAAAGAGCAATGCACGTTTCATTGCTCTTTTTCTGGGTTGGAATAATCTTTACTTTGTGTTCTGAGAAGGATTTATAACATAGTTCTGCAAATCTGGGGGAGTTGCTGAAACCTATAAATAAATTATACAACATTTCGTGAACTTTGTGTAAAGTTTTTAGCGTATTGTTTACAGGGTTGAAACCATTACGACAATAGGCTGAAAAACAGGTTAAAAATTAAAGTAATTACAAACGTAATTACTTTTTTAATTACTCAAAACGCCAATAGATCTGTACTTCGTCACCTGAGAGCACAATCTTTTTTATTAGACTTTGAAGATATACGCGCTTCTTTTGAACGTCTGAGCCTGCAAAGATTCTGGAACAGTCATTAAATAGCTGCAGCGCATCTTCAAAACTTAGTTCTGGCGGCGTAGGTTTATCGTTCTTAAGTTTCAGGAGCTTTTCAGAAATAGCGTTGATTCTGACTTGCAGATCTTCCAGTTCGATTCCGCCCACGCTATAAAGGTCGATAAGCCTAGATTTTTGATTTTCAAGTGACTTGATAGCCTTTTTGTGGTTAGCAGCCTTTCGCGGTTTTATAAGCTCTTTTATAGCTTTTTCGTCATAGGATAATTCCATAACCTGATCGATGATAAGCTGATCTAGGATCTTAGTGTTATAATTTGGCGTTTTGCATTTTGGCAGAGCTTTTTGCCTTGGATCCGATGTATTTCGATGGCAACCATAATAACTATATTTATGCGTTCCCACGCAGGAAACACGGCCGCCACATTCTCCGCAATATGTAAATCCTGTTAAAAGATGCTTTGCAACAAATGGATGCTTCTGGATCTCGTCAAAATGTTCTGATCTTGCTTCCAGAAGGCGTTGCACTTTATCAAATGTCTTTTTATCGATGATGGCTTCATGCTCGCCTTTATAAACTTTTTTTTCGGTCTTACTTGGCAGCATACCGATATATAATTGATTCCTTAATACTGTGCTTATAGCTGAAGCCTGTGCCCAAGAGCTATAACGATTCGTATAATTTGCGTGCATATAATGACGGATCTTGTTAATGGTCCATCCCTGCAGATATAGTTCAAATATTTTTCTGATCTGCTCGGCTTCATCCTCACGGATAACTAAATGGCCATCAATGTAATCATATCCAGTCGGAACGTTTGAGCCTGCACGCCACAATCCTTTTTTAGTTCTTCCGCGCCTTCCAAGTGACATTCGTTCTTTGATATTTTCTCGCTCCAACTGTGCAAATACAGATAAGATTCCGAGCATAGCCATGCCAAGTGGCGTGCTAGTGTCGAAATTTTCCTGAATCGAAGCAAATTTAACTGCGTGTTCATCAAAGAGATCCACCAAGGCCAGAGTGTCACGTTGGCTTCTGGATAATCTATCGAGCTTATATACAAGGACCAAATCATAGCAATCCAGATGATCTATAAGGTCCTGCAGGGCAGGGCGTTCAGTATTGGCACCTGTAAAGCCACCATCAACGTAGATCTTAACAAGGTTCCAATCCTTTATCTTGCAATAATTTTCAATAATATCTTTTTGCTGTGGAATCGAGTATCCATCAAGTTGCCCTTCAGATGAAACACGCGCATATCCTGCAACATTCATTTCTTTGATTTTCCTTTCGTTTTTACCAAAAGATCTACTGGAACGCGGCTATCTGTTAATCCAAGCAGATAATCAAGGCTTACGCCGTAGAGCTTACAAAGATAAGCAGCTAAACGAAGCGATGGAGTATTAACATTATTCTCCCACTTAGAAAGATGGCCGCGAGTGATTTCGATATCATATTTATTGTTCAGCTCTTCCACAACCATATCCATTGTTAATTGTCTTTCGGTCCTTAATTCCTTTAAACGCTTACCAACGATGCTCAGATCATCTTCCATAAAATAATCCCCTTTCATAAGAAATTAAATTTATAGGTATAAAGATTATAACTTTTGTTTATAAAAAATAAAATAGTTGTTGCTAAAAATAAACAATCGAGCTATTATAATATTAGTTGTTGCGATTTATAAACAACGAGTAATGTGAGAGGAGAAAAAGGTCTTGGAAAACACGCTTAACTTCAAGGGATGGGCTGTATCTAGGGGAATAAAGCAAAAAGATATTGCTCTAATACTTAACGTTAGTCTGCAGACAGTTAACAACAAGATGAACGGCAGAAAAGATTTTACACTCGAAGATATTAAGAAATTAAACGCTGCTTACGGTGTAAGTGCTGACGTTTTTTTAAACTGAATGTTGCGACTAATAAACAAAAGCAGAGGGGAAAAGACTGATTCGATAATGAAAAGACCAAAAGTAGTCCATATACTGGCCAACGGCAAGAAGGTCAAGAGCGTAAAGGGGCGCATTGTACCTGCAGACAATCCAGTGTATGAAGTAATGATCCAGATTTATAAGGGGGAAAACGAATGAAAAAAGCTAGTTTAGTGGGGGCTCTTCTTTTTATTCTTGGCATCTGCGCTGCAGATTCTGCCAGTATGATTCCCACAATTCTTTTATGCACAACAGGCGGCTTAATCTTAACAGGAAGTGTACTGTGTTCAAAAGATCGCTGCTGATAGCTTTTGCATTGATCCTATTTTTATCTGCAGGTTTTAAATCTATGGCAAGCGATAACGATGTGCCAGAGGATGTACTGGAAGCTGCAGCTAAATACGGCGATGAATACGATATAAGCCCAGAGCTTTTACTTGCAATTATTTACTTCGAAAGCCGCTATATTCCGACTGTTGATAATGGCGATTGCAAGGGGCTGATGCAAATTAATGAGCCATACCATAAAGAACGAATGGAACGCCTTGGCGTAACAGATCTGCACGATGTTGATAGCAATATCCACGTTGGAGCTGATTACATCGCAGAACTTTATGAAAAATATGGTGATTATGGCATCGTGTTAGGGCTTTATCATGGTGAACCTAAAGCTATCAGGAACGGACGAAAAGGCATCTATTCCAAATATACCTTATTAGTCTTATCAAAAGCCTTGGAGCTTGATGATAAAGAGGATTTTTGAACATGAATAAAAAGACGGATATTTGTAAGAACTGCGCTTATGCAGCAGTCAGGACCGATGCAACACGCTTTGCATGGTGTAAGTATTTTTGCACTTTTCCTGCAGATGATGAAGGCAGACATATCGCATACAAGTATGAAACGGATTCCTGCGAGCATTTTGTGCCAACTGAAAAGCCAGAAGAAAACTAGTTATAAATTTCAAAAATCGGCAGCAGGTATTTCTGCAGAAAGGGGGAATCATGATTGCAAATGATAATGGATTCATAAAATACGATGGCAATGAATTAGATATCATCAAAGATCTGATTGGACTTGTTTATGTAATCAGGACGCAGGGAAAGAAAGATTTTAATCCTATAACGATGGCAATTCTTGATTCTGGACTTAAGAAGATCCTAAATGATGAATTTCCAACAGATAATTTTTCGAATCCGATAATGAAGGAATTTAACACCGAAAGCGAAATGATGGCTTGGGCAAAAGAAAATTTAAAAAGATCCTGAATTGGTAAGGAATTTATCACAGAATCCGCCAATTTTAGCATTGTGGGTGGTGGCACATATCCGCCGCAGAAAGGGGGTAAACCTTGCAGAGAGTATCAATGGCCCTGCCTTTTGTTCCGACTCCAAAAGGCAGGCCACGATTCAAATGTAAGTACAACCGCGTGTTTACTTACACACCTATGGCCACGAAGCGTTTTGAAAATCAGGTTGCCAGTTATTACCAGATAGAAGGTAACGGATACCAGTTTCCTAAAGGCACACCGATAACAGTTTCAATCGAATTTGGAATGCCTGTACCAATGAGCACTTCAAAGAAAAAAGCTGAAGAAATGCTTCGCGGCGCAATACATCATACCGTTAAGCCAGATCTTGATAACTTAGTTAAATCGATTCTGGACGCTTTAAATGGCATAGCTTGGTACGATGATGCACAAATTACAGAACTGCACATATCTAAAAAATATGTACAGCATCCGCATATCTACATAACTATACACGATTCCGAATAAAAAACAATAGGGGTGCAACAATGAGCAATAAACGTTACTTTTGGTTTAAGCTATACGATGATTTTTTTACGAGCAACAGGATAAAGCGATTAAGAAAAATTGCGGGTGGTGATACCTATACAATCATTTATCTGAAGATGCAATTAAAAGCACTAAAGCAGGATGGATATTTGTACTTCAACGGCTACTTCGAAAATTTCTATGAAGAACTGGCACTTGATATTGACGAAGATCCAACAAATGTGCGGATTACCTGCGAATATTTATTATCTGTTGGACTTATGGAAGTATCTGAGGATGGCAAAGAATATTATCTTACTTATCTTCAAAATTGTATCGGATCGGAAACGGCTTCCGCGCAACGTGTCAGAGATCACAGACGCAGGAAAAAGGAGCAACAAAAAGCCTTACAATGTAACGCAAATGAAACAAAAACGTTACAATGTAACACCGATGTAACAAAACTGTTACAATGTAACACCGAAACGTTACAAAGTAACAATGATGTAACAGAAATGAAACGCACTGGTAACGCAGAGAAAGAGAAAGAGAAAGAGAAAGAGATTAATATATCTAATACTAAAGTATTAGATATATCGTCAGACAGTGAAAAAAATCTGTCTGACACAGAACCAGAAGAACCTGTTACACCAAAAACAACTAAAGCAATTGAAAAGGTGATAGAGCAGTGGAACGAACTTGTATGCGTAGGCATTACACCAGTTAGAATAATTGGTCCTAATACATCAAGAGGTAAGATGCTAAGAGCTCGCTTAAGGCAGTATGGCGAAGATTCATTCAGCGAGATAGTTGAACAGATCAAGCAGAGCGATTTCCTTCAGGGCAAAAACAAAAAAGCATGGACCATCGATTTTGATTGGGTGGTTCATCCTAGCAACTATCCAAAGGTCCTTGAAGGAAAATACAAAACTAATCGTAATAATATGCAATCTGGTACCAGAAACTTTTTGCCAAACGTAAACACCTATGCAGGGATGGATTTCGATGCTTTAGAAAAAGAGCTTCTTGAAAATTAAATGGGGGTAAAAATGAAAAAAGTTGAACGTGATCTTCTTTTAGCGATTCCTTTTAATGATTCACTTGGATGCTGTTGCCCTATGTGTAACAGCATTGCCGTTGGCATAAAACTTAAAAAAGATATGCACTATTGCCCCTATTGCGGTCAGCACTTAAAGATGATCGGCGTGCAAAGTGGTGACTGGGCTCTGCTTCTTAAGGACGTTCAAAAAATACCTGATGTTATGGAAACAAATATAGTTGTTACCGGCGTTGATTTGAGCGAAGGTCCTTTAGTCCACAAAGAAGCAATTTATGGTGTATACATGGATAGGCTAAAAGAATACAAGGATAATACAGCCCAGATCGAAGGGCAATTAAGTATGTTCTAACAGGGGGGATCATGAAAAAGTATAAGATTTACGAATCAAGGTGCGAAACAGTAGATGATTGGTGGCACATATTGCCATCAATAGAGCTCCGCGGCCATGATTATAGATTTTATCCAAAAAATTTCACAATTTCTGTGCATTTTTTATGTTTTCATGCCAGATGGCTCTTTATGGTAAAAGGCGGTCAAAGATGAATGGTGAGAAATTGGAGCTTATTGAAATGATCTTTGAACTTATCTCCATAATATCGCTTTTAGTGACCATAATAGCTTCGATCTAGGGGGATTGCTGCACACAAGGTAAAAGAGAGGTGCGCAGAATGGCAGATTATAGGGAACTTGCAAGGCGGATGGAAGAAGGCACTATTGTTAAAGCTGTTTATGGCGACTATGTGGTTTATAAACGCAAATGGCTGTTTGAACACTTAGAGCAGGAAATAACGCTTATCAAGAGCGTTAAGGACTTTCATCCAATAGTAGCAGGCGTTAAAAATGTTCGTGACTGGATAAAAGAACAGGAATCCAGAAGATCATAAGGGGGAACAATGGAAAATTATGAGGATGAAGAGATAAGGACCTTTTTAGGCGAGCTCGTTAATGTGATCCTGAAAGATGGAAGCATAGCAATGGGCAAGCTAGAGTATGTTGCAACGTTCACACCCAGAAACCATTTTAGGCATCCAAAGAGATTTTATATTGGCAATCTGGGATTCAAGGCTTCGCAGGTCGAGAGCATTGGCCTGCTTATTGAGGAATAAGAGCATGGTTATTATTAACAGCATTGATAATCCTAATATTGCAGCTAAAAAAATCGTGAAGTCAGGGCAATATACAAAAAGCGAGCTTTTAAATTTAGCAAAATATCTGGTGCTTTATACAGATACCGAAGAAGCAAAGAGCAGGGGGAAGAATGAAAAAGATTAGATTATACAAAAGAATTGTTCTTGAGATAATCAAAACGCTATGCACTATTTGTGTGGTACTAGGTAATGATCCAAATTACAGGATGGATTTTAGAGAGCATTACGTTTCGCTTAAGAATTTAGGGGAATATCAATTTCAATGTGTTTGATATTCAACTTTAGTGTGTTTGTCCTATGTTCATATATTCAACTTCAATGTGTTTTATGATATAATCATCCTATCACAATAAAGGAGTAAATGAAATGAGTGATAGGTTATATAGCATAGAACCAAAGGAATTTAAGGTTCTGGAACGTAACGAGGTAGGAAATAGCATTACCTACACGTTAGAACCAATCAATCGCCCTCTTTACTGTCCTGATTGTCATGGTAGTAACTTCATCCAACATGGAGTAAACCAACGCAAAGCAAGGGATTTAAGTGAGTATGGCAAGATGGTTGGTTTAGTGATTAAAGGGCACAGATACCGATGTAAGGATTGTGGCAAGTCCTGGGTAGATCAATACGAGTCCATTGAATCTGATGCCAAAATGACTAACAGGATGCGTAATTATATCCAAGAACAAGCCTTATTAAAGCCGTTTACCCACATCAAAACAGAGTTAGATGTATCAATTACTATTGTCGAGAAGATATTTGACAAATATGTAAGCGATATGGAGAGTAAACGTATCATTGTCGCTCCAAGGATTCTAGGCATGGATGAAACCATGTTAAACGGTGTTTACAGAGGCATGTTCGTTGATGTAGAGAACCGCAGAATCATTGATATGACTGAGGATAGAAAACTCCATACAGTACGACAATGGCTATCTCGATTGCCTCGTAAGGAACGCATTGAATGTGCCACGATTGATATGTGGGGTTCATACAAAGATGCAATCAACATGGAATTGCCAAATGTATATATCATCATAGACAAATTTCACGTTATAAAGCACCTAAATGAAGCCTTAGATACAATCCGTAAGAAAGTAGCTTCTGAGGTATCTGACAAGGAACGTAGGCACATTAAAGGTAATAGATGGCTACTCCTAAAGAACTCAGAAGAACTTGATTTCATGGCACAATGCCGACTTCAAGATATGTTGTATTCGTTCCCAAAGTTTCAAAAGCCACATCAGATCAAGGAGAGTTTCAGAGAAATATATCTATCTAACACTCGTGAGGAAGCTGAAAAAGCCTATGACGAGTGGAAAACAACTATCTCTGATTATCCTGAGTATTTAGCTTTTGCAGACATGGTTGATAACTGGCGAACCGAAATATTCAACTACTTCGATAATCGCTATACAAATGCTATTACAGAGTCTTTAAACAGAGTTTCAAAGGAAATATCCCTACTAGGCAGAGGTTACAATTTCAAGGTACTAAGAGCTAAAATCCTATATCGGAACGAAGCTGCTAAACCTGCTAAGTTTGCTTACTACGAACCGCCTAAACCAACTCAAAAACTCACAGACGAGTTTGTTTGGAGCAACTTTGATGTTGAATGGGTTATTGAAGAAC
This sequence comes from Faecalimonas sp., assembly GCA_045630205.1. Taxonomy (GTDB): domain Bacteria; phylum Bacillota; class Clostridia; order Lachnospirales; family Lachnospiraceae; genus Faecalimonas. The sequence continues at coordinate 32,312 of JAZQSP010000064.1, forward strand.
CTAATGGCAGTTACATGGTTGTTGAGCAGAAAACGGACATTGATCTTGATAAAGTCCTTATTCCAGCCGGAGTCAACATTGATGCCTTAATGGAATACTTCCAACACAGTACATCACGTATATTCCAACGAGCTGTTGAAAAGAGAGATCCTGATATACTCCAAAAGATTCAAAGCCAATTCAAGAAAGGAGATAATGACTAATGAAAGGTTCTCGAACACTTATGGATAAACCATTTCGATTTAGCGGAGTTTTTTCACACGATTACGATATGGATATAGAGGAATGGCAAGAAACCAATCCTTTAAGGTTCAACAAGTGCTATTGCTGTGGTGGAAAAATGCAAAATATCTATTCTCCTTCTGGAACGCTCTTACGTCGTGAATTTCCATATATTGCGACATTTAAGATAACTAAAGGCAAACACTGTGGTATGAATCATTTTGAAATACTTTGTCGTGCCTGTGCGTATGACTATGGTGTTGGTGTAATCGAAATGGACGGAGAAACTTATCACGATTACTACCAATTCAACGAAAAACAATACAAGGAGCAAATCAATGAAAGTAAATGAAATCAAACCAAATATTCTCATTCTTGAATATAGACAAGAGAAAGGCGATAAAGACTATGGCTCATGTCTATGGGCTAGGTTCATGTTTAACCTTGATAGATACGAATTAAGCATCATGTCTGACTGTGGCAATTACGGATACAAGTGGGTGGAAACACCTAATTCCGAGAGCTTTCTGCAATTAATGTCAAGGTGCGATGATGGTTATATCATAAACAAGCTATATGGCAGCCCTGATATCTTTAACTTCGAGGAAACCAAGAAAGAAGCCTATAAATCTATGGTTATCGTTGATGAAGATAAACAAAAGCTAGATGAAATCTTTCAGGAGTTTGAAGATACATGGGAACCTGAAACATCCGAGAGCTTTTGCACTAGGTTTGAAGATTACAACGATGGCTACTTTGATGGTGGTTATGTATGGAGCTTACCCGAATACGAATATCCTGCTAACGTACTTAAAATAGTTTCTGTATTTGAGAATTGTATTAAACCTAAAATCAAAGAGATCATAAGCAACCAATAACACATCTGAGAGATACCCAAACACAACACTTTACTTAGCTAAAGAGTGTTTGGGATTTCTCTCTAAACACACTGAAGTTGATATATCCGAATTTAGAAAATGAGCTAAAGGGGGAATAATATGATTCAGATTGATGATTATGATGCGCCAATCGAAGCGGCTCAAAAAATAATCAATGGCAAAATGCCTTATGAACCTATGGATTTTGAAAAGAGTATCTGTAAAGCTCTTTCTAAAGATCCAAAAACAGAAGTTGATATGTTTTCTGTTGGCAATATCGAGGAAATTGCTAATTATTTGCTTGTGTATGTAAATAGCCATAAAAAGGGGGATTAAATGAGCGTACAGCATTGGATTGATATAGCACTTTTGGTTCTTCTTACGAATCACACAGTTAAGATCTGGACGCTGCAAAGAGAGAACAGAAAATTGTGGCGTGGATTAATATATTTAACAAAAATTAGCCAATCAAATGCAAATAGCATAAAAGACCTTTTTGAATCTGATAAAAAGATTCTGGACCTTTGGGAAGAGTTCTTGAAAAGGATTAAATGATCGCCTAGCGGCAGCAGGTGCTTAAGATAGCTTTTTACTGGGGGAATATTAAGGGGGATATTCATGAAAGTACAGGATATTAAGCAATTCTTTAAGGACATCAGAAAAGAGCAGGCCGAAATTATCGAGTTAAAGAATTTGATACAAGAAAAGGAATTATCATTACTTCCAAGGGGCATCGCTTACGATGGCATCAAAGTGCAGGTAAGCCCAGACGATATGACAAGTAAGATATGCGCAGCCATAACAGATCTGGAAATGGAACTTGGAAGGCAGATCATGATATTAGCAAGGCATCAGCTTCAGGCTGAGAATATCATAAAAAAATTAGAGGATCCAAACGAAAGACGCGTTATGCGTTTTTATTATTTAACAACTTTTGAAGGGCAGGTTCCTACATGGAACCAAGTAGCGATTCGTATGAATTATTATGAATCCTATGTCAAAAAATTACATGGAGAAGCATTGGTTCATCTGGCCAAGCTAGAAGGGGATTAAAATGGAGCAGGAAAGCAGGATAAATAAACCAAAAAGCAAGATTGCGCAGTTCTTTTGCAAACATAAAAGAACCTGTTGGTGCACGAAAGTGTCAACATATTACAACATTAGTGGAGAGCGCAGATATTTAGTCTGTGAGGACTGCGGCAAGGTTTTGAATTCATATTTTCATAAATACGATTAAGGGGGAATCATGAGAATAACTAAACTTGGATATTTAAGTTTCGGAGATTTTTTTTATTATAACGGCCAGAAATACAAGATAAGCAGCCTAGGAAATAAGGATATTAACAATGTTTGCTGTGTTAATTTGGAAACGAAAAGGGTAAAGTGGTTTGATGTTGATAATGAAGTGGGGGTTGAAGATGGCTAAGATCCTGATTGATACAGAAACAATACTATGTTCGGTTAATGATTTGTTTTGTTTAACACAATGGGGAACTGTACTTGATAATCACACTAATGGTGATGTAATTAAGGCGTTGTTTCCAAATGTAGCTATATGTGAGGTTAATCCTATCGAAATGGACGCACATATTGGAAATGGTGTTCATTTTGTAACACAGTTTGATAAAGATTGGTGGGACGCACCATATGGAGGGATAAATGACAAACGCGGAGAAATTTAAAGAGATATTTGGGCTTGAGCCAGATACAGGAACTTGCCCTTTGGACTGCAGCGAAGTTGATGAAGATTTTTGCAATAATCAAGGGCCATGCTCCTTCAGGGAAGGCTTTTGGGCAGCAGAATACAAAGAGCGAAGCGATGATAAGCCAAAGATAACAATTGATGATGCTATCGTTGCAATCTCAAATACAAATTTAAACATGGTTATAGCAAGCAGATCTAATTTATCAAAAACTAAAAGCGAGATAGAAGAGATAATAAATTGTTTCCTGAAAGCCCAGATTAAGGCGTTAGAAAAATTGGGTACGAAATAAGACGGTAAAATGTGTTAATGTGATATTGGTTAAAGAATTGGTTTACCCCTATTGTTTTAACCTATGGCATTTCGCACAGATTTGCCCCAAAGATAGAAAAGGCACTTGTAGTCTAAGAGATTATGGGTGCTTTTTCTTATGCGGCTAAAATGGACTAATTTTTGCGAAATAAGGCTATATCAACAAAACGATAAAGCTATTACGCAAAAATGTGCTGTATGCAATAGGGGTGAAACAAAGGGGGTAAATTATGACAGAATGGCATGATGGATGGCCCAGAAAAGAAGGTTGGTATAAATGCCTTCTTGATGGCGAACTTGAAATGACGCTTAAATATTACACCTGCACAGTATCCATGAAAAAGCACTGGGTTGATAAGAACGGCGATTACATGGAATCCATGGCAAAGATACAATGGAGCGATGAAAAGCCGCAAGGCATGACACGATGAAGCACAGCGAAGCGCAATTCTATAAAACAAATAAATGGGTTGCGTTAAGAAATACAGCTCTTATTCGTGACAAATACAAATGCCAGTGCTGTATAGCAAATAACAAAAACGTTAATGCGACCTGCGTACATCATGTATTTCCAATCGAGCGTTATCCTCAATACAGTTATGAGCTCTGGAACCTAATGAGCTTATGCGATAAATGCCACGATGAAATGCACAATCATTACACAGGAGAACTTAGCAAGAAAGGAATGTTATTTCTTAGATCATTGGCATCAGTTAAGAACATTCCAATATCTTGCAAGGAGCAGACGATTCTTGTTTGTGGGCTTCGTGGTACAGGAAAGAGTACATACTGCAAAAAACATATGGATGAATTCACTCTTGTATACGATATGGATGCGATCGCTAGCGCGTTTCGTTTAAAGATGCCGCATGAAGAATACTTTAAGCCTGCAAGAAGAATGGCTAATGATTTCTTAAAAGGGTTCCTTGTCAAAGCACATGAGTATGCTCCTGTTATTTATATCATCAGGACGGCTCCAACAATAAAAGAGTTTGAGGATATCAATCCAGACAAGGTTGTGTTCTGTATGACAGAGAGAGCCTTCCGCGAAATGGATGATAGACAAAAGGCGAAAGAAAGAATTTCCGAGTTGCAGAAGTATTGCGCGAGCAAGGACGTTGCGGTGGAAATTATTTAAAGCCCCCCCCTCAATCGCACTTTAGTCAAGCGCAGTGGGGAAAAGTCGGATCGTAGCCATGTCGTTCTGTGGG
>JAZQSP010000065.1:0-3526 GCA_045630205.1 Faecalimonas sp.
TTCGTTCTGCTTCAGGAGGGAGAGTAATCTCCCTGGATTTTCACTAATACTTATATATTAGATAAGTTAAAACTTATCTTATGTACTACGTTGACACTCGTACAGGATTTGTTTATACAACAAATCCTTTCAAGACTGAAGAATAGTAAGTCTTGATAAATCAATCCTAACTCTCCTTCGTCTTGAAGGAGAGTTTTTATTAATTTTAAAACGCGTTTCAAAATGAATAAAAATCTTCGCACCGCGCTTATCGAAGCGTGCATTCGTTTGCTCAATCATATGAGCAAATTCATCGCTCCTCAAGCCGATGAGACATCGCATCAGATGATGCTTGGCAATATCGCTGATATTGCTGGAACACTGAACGGACTTAACAAGAACTTAACGTTCTTTCCACTCCATCCAGATGTTCTGGCTGAAGCACTTGCATACGAATGCAAGAAGCAACAGCCAAATCCAGAAGTTATTATTGATCTGACGCTAATGCTTCAGAGATAATAACTTCTTTCTCCTTAAGTCCCATTCGGGACTTTAAAGGAGAATGGGGAGCACTAAAACAGATATAATATATAACTTTCATTACATTCAAGTTATGCAGACCGCTATCGCTATGCCTGCAGGCTACCAGGCAATCGACAATGCTGCAAGGCAGCAGTTGTCGAATCGTAGCCTTAATGGTGCTAACATCATCCTCAAGGAGAATGAAGTCATCACCATTCAAGCGCTCGTGTCTTCGACCGAGCCAACCTTTGTCGATGACAAAGGTAATAAGTTTTATAGTGTACGCTTGCTTTGCGCGTCCTCTATAAAACCAAATGGTCGACTGCTCACAGTCAACCATTTCAACCCATATCCAAAGGATAGGGTTGACTTCCTCAACCGAACAGACTTCGGTGAGGAAGTTGCACAGTTCCAAGGAACTGTGGAAGACTTCTGCGACTACTTAGTCGGCAAAAGTCTTCGCGTCAAGTCAATTGACAAATTGCCTTGTCGCAAGCGTGTCAATGACCAAATCATTGACACCGAAGCATACTTCCACTCATTCGAGTTCGCCGAGCAGGCGTAACTCGATGAGTTGCGTATGCACAGAAAAATAAGAGGGAGAAATCCCTCTTATTTTTTTCTCACTCGCAAAATGTGGAGAAACATTTTGCTCGTAAGGAGGCCTACCGCACGGAGGCTTGTGGGGCTAACCCACAGGCTTTCGTGTGTGATGCTTCGCCCACACACTAAAACAGATATAGTGTACACTAAAACGGATGTAGTGATGAGAGAAGTATATTATGTAGTTATACTAACCCAGAAGCAATTAATGCATTATGGGAATCTCTACGGTCCGGTAGTAAATACCACATTTATTAACTTATTAAATTAGATTCAACATGCAGTTTGATGTAAAGAATTTCCCTGCACTTCCTGGTGAGAACCAGAACCCTACACGTCCAGTATCAGCTGAGAAGCTTCTTCAGCCACTCTCAGGATCAGCATTCGCACCACGTCTTAACGACGAGTTCGTATTCGATGTATTCGACGAGAACGGAAATGTAGCTGCAGTAGAGCAGGACATCACAAACAGCACATATGTAGCTGTGAACATCGCATGTACTCGTAATGGTAAGCCTTCATGGCTTGCTCAGGGTCAGTTGGTTCGTCTCGATGCAGACATGAAGCCAACTTGTGCACTCTGCGAGGAGATGCGTGCCATCGGTACAGTAGGCGATCTTCTTGACAAGATCAAGGGTAAGAAGCTTAAGGTCGTTGAGATGGTAGAGAAGGAGTTTACAACCTTCGGTACTACTACTCGTGTAAAGAGACAGACTCCTGTCTTCGAGTGGGTAGACTAATATGGTGTGAACCGTATTAGGTCAGCTGAATAATCATATATTGGAATCCAATGCTGGGGATTTACTTATTGTAAATCCTCAAGCATGGAAACCGGTATACGGTTATTATGTAGTAGAATATTATTCTACGATGCGCGGATATGACTGATATTCAATCAGAAAGATTATAACTCCTTAGAGTGTGATAATTCTATGGAGTTCTCAGTGTGTTGCTGTAGTAATGAAAGTTTTAATAACCCAGGATGGAGTGATATCCTACCTGGGTTCTAAATTGTTTGGTTATGATTTGGTTTTTTCTTACAATCGCAATCTTACTTATAGTATTTGGTTGGATCATCTTTAAAAATTCTACAGACGATCCTAAAGGACAAGATGTTGGTCAATTAATGGCCATGTATGGATTGTGTGTAATCTTTTTCATCGTTATGTCCATTATGTAATATGAATCCAGCATTTGTTTTACAACAACTTAAAAAACTTAATGAGGATTTAGAATCCTTGAAAGCTCCTATTGATCCTGATGAAGAAATCTGTGATCAAGATTATGAATTTTAAAACCGAACTGGCGGTTCCAGTAACAATGTAAATCAAAATTTTTATGAAACCATACTTCACAGTTACTCGGTGAATAGATGTTTACCCGAAAGGGGTTTGTACGAGATGCGAGTAACAGGCTATGTTGATATGCCTATGAAACTATGAAAGGGGATAAATAACAACAAAAGACCTTTCACAATTTTTCATCCTGGTAAGTATTGCCTCATTGCGTGTACGTGGACAGGACCACGTTGGAGTAAGCACGTAGAGAGTACAGTCAGCAGGCCTGTACTCACACCATCCGTTCCCAGTAAATCTGGGATGTCAGGCGGATGAGCCACAATTCGTAATTTAATTATCTGAATAATTAAGTAGAATGTGTGGTCATGGCTTATATATAAGGAATAAACTCTTTTTGACCTTTATTCCGAAATTATAAGTGCCACTAGTCGAGGGAGTGACGTCCAGCGTAGGGAGACTAGGATATAAATATAGGTGGATGAGTATAGGTAGACCTCCTCATCTGCTCCGGGCTATATTTATATCGTTTAATGAGGGCCCACTACATATGGTTTCGCGAACTATATGTAGTGATTAAATTCGCGCCATGAGATATATGGTTAAATATCTCCAAAGTAGAGATTGGTAAGAGTCTACACAGTTAGGTGAAAGGCCTAGTCCTAACAAAAATTTGATCTACTCAGGGTGAAACCTGGGTAGATCACTAATTTATTTTTACCATGGAAAACATAATGAAAACACTTATTTGTGACTCGATAGAGTTGACAAATATCGATCGTTCAAGATTGTTCGATCTCATGTCATCAGTAGTTGACAATATGTCTATTGACAAAATTGCACAAATCTCATATTACCTTCAGGGTAAACTTGATGCTGATGTAATGCCAGAAACAATCGAACACAAAGACTATCCGAATGCTAAACTCATTAGCTACAACTTCTTCAAAGACACTGTAAAGTTTCAATATGATCATACTAGTGTAAGATATTTTGAAACTGAAAAGTCAGCAATCGAGTTCAATGAAACAGGAAGAGGTTGGGGTTATAGTGATTCTACTGAACAACATCCGTTCAAAGGCGAATTTGTATCAGCTCACTATACTGATATGTCAAAAGAACGTTGG
>JAZQSP010000066.1:0-92670 GCA_045630205.1 Faecalimonas sp.
GCAGGCCCACACCATTTAACATGTCATCTTTTGTAATATTGTGATATCTCATTCCTACATACTTTTCCTTTCTTCAATTTCTGCCATCTTGGCATCATTCAGACGCGTATCACCTTTTACGCGGGAGTATGATAAATATCCATTCATACGGTCAATCTTGGTCAGGTTCTTGCTGCCACACTTCGGACAAACATCCATTGAAAGTTCCTCATGACCGCAATCATCGCAATATGCGAGTGACAAGTTTACACCCTCATAGAAACCAAGGTCCATCGCACGGCGCACCAATGCCTTGATTGCTTCTTTATTATAGTTAATCGGATATTTTACATACTGAATCTTTCCACCGTTTGAAAGTTCCCAGAAACGTCCTTCCAAATCTTGCTTCTGAATCGGAGTAATGTCCTCAGACACATGACAGTGGAAGCTGTTGCTCACATATTCACGGTCAGATACATTTTCGATAATTCCGTATTTCTTACGGAACTGCTGTACCTGCACACCACAGAGGTTCTCTGCCGGCGTACCGTAGATCGCATACAAATGTCCATCCTCTTCTTTGAACTGATTTACCTTCTTGTTGATGTATTCCAATACTTCAAGGGCAAACTGTCCGTCTTCTACGAGAGACTTCTTGTTATGAAGCTGCTGTAGTTCGTTAAATGCAGTAATTCCAAAGGATGCTGTTGCAGCCTTAAGAAGAGGCTTAATCTTGTCGTATAAGCCCAAATTACCGCCGTAGAAGCCGCCCTCACAGTAAGCAAGTGGGTTCGTGGACGCCTTGAGTTCGCCAAGGTAATCATAGGTTCTAATATGAAGTTGTCTGATTAATTCCAAATAGTAATCCAATACTTCGTAGAAGTTCTTGCCTTCCTGTTTTGCTTTTGCATAAATCATCGGAAGGTGAAGACTTACTGCACCAATATTGAACCTTCCGACAAATACAGGTGTGTCGTTCTCATCTGCCGGATTCATGCCACCTCTTTCATACCAAGGTGATAAAAATGCACGACATCCCATCGGACTAATTATCTTGCCGTATTGCTTGTACATGCTTGCAACATATCCTTTTCCGGTCAAGCTGAGCCAGTCTGGATACATCGTCTTTCTTGAACACTCAATACCGGCTTCAAACACATCTTCCAGTTCCTTTCCCGGTCCATGCAGATTCTCATCATACAAGAATACAATCTTCGGGAACAGTACAGGCTTCTTATGTCCTTCCTTGCCCTGTCCGTTCATACGAACCTTGAGCATTGATACGGTGACTAACTTACCATACTTCGATGTGTTTGTTCCGGCAGTCACTGTGATAAACGGATAGTCCCCACGACTTGAAGATACGGAGTTGAACTTATACTCCCATCCCTGGAAGCCTTGCTCCATCTCTTTCTCCAAATCAGTCCAGGCAACTTCTTCCGCTTTCTCCTGTGAAAGTCCTAAGTCCAAATACTTTTTCAAATGTTTTTGATGAGACTTCTCTGCATAAGGTTCTAAGATATCATCTACACTCGGAACTGTGAAACCTCCGTACTGCTGGCTTGCTGCACTGAGGACAATATCTCCGATAACGTCAAATGCCACATCCAAGGTCTTCGGTTCATTATACCAGAGGTTACCCATCTCAAAACCGCCGCTAAGTACATTCTGCACATCGAACAGACAACAGTTCATCGTATCTCTTCTTGCTGACATATCATGAATGTAGATGTACCCCTCACGGATTGCCTGTATCTCTTCTACTGTAAGGAAGAACTTCTTATACAACTCCTTGTTGAGTTCATTGAAAATCAAACTCCTCTTGGTAGAAACCAGTGCACTGTCGGTGTTACTATTCTCCTTATCTCCGATATACATGATGGACTGACTCTTCTTGTAGACATCATCCAGCATCTGTACAAAATCCTGCTTGTAGTTGCGATAATCCTTATAACTCTTCGCAACTGCCGGATTCACTTTTTCCAGTGCACCCTCAACTACATTGTGCATCTGGGCTATCTGAATCTCTGTAATCCCCATCTTCTTTACTTCTTCTTCTACAAATTTGCAGATAAAGCCTAATTCTTCTTGTGTAAATTTAATTAATGCACGATACGCCGACTTGTTAACCGCCACGACAACCTTCTGTACATTAAAGTCTTCTTTTGAGCCGTCTTTTTTAATAACTTTAATCATTCTGTTTTCTCCTTTCATTTTTTACTATATTTTGTGTTTCTCCTTCCATTAAATCACTATATAATGTATTTCTGTGCATTTCTAATCATATCATTCCCACATAATATCGTCAACAAAATTTCGCTGAAATATTACACAAAAATTCGAGAGATTTTTGCCTCGATTTTTGGTAAAAAAATAGATTGCCAAACCCTTGACAATGTATTTCGCTCTACGACAACTCTTGGGCTTGCCAGAAGCACTAAGTTCTTTCACATTGCTCTGATAATAGAAAAGGAATGCACCAAAGCGCATTCCTTGTTCTTGTAACATCTATACTCTCTTAAGAAGTACTTCGTTTTCATATTTTTCTATTTCATCGTAGTAGTTATCAGCATCCACACCGCACTGTCTGCAGTACTCAGCCCAAACATCTCCGATTGGAAGCATCTTACAGTCTTCCATCATCACCATCTTGCGTGAGAACTGTGCAGAATCCTGCAATTCCTTCATAGCTGCGTTTGGTGTACAGAGTGCATTTAAAAGTGCTTTTTGCCTACTTCTAAATCCTGTTACCCATGCTGAGATACGGTTGATAGAAGCATCAAAGAAATCTAATGCGATATATACTCTGTCGAGTGCATTGCAGCGAACAATCTCCTGTGCAATTTCTTTTGTCTCATCGTCAAGCACTACTACATGGTCTGAATCCCAACGGATGCCACGTGTTACGTGAAGCGCAACCTCAGGGAAGAATGTAAGTAATGCAGGAATCTTGTCAGATACTACTTCTGTTGGGTGGTAATGTCCGTTATCCATAAGCGGAAGACATTTATCTGTGTTCATTGCTGCGTAGCTGAGTGTGAACTCTGCTGAACCTGCTGTGTATGCTTCTACACCGATACCGAAGACCTTTGATTCCACACATGGTTTTACTTTTGCAATATCGTAAGGTTCTGAGAGAATCTCATCGATAGATTGTTTGTAACGCATTCTTGGTCCCATACGGTCAGCCGGTACATCCTTGAATCCGTCACCAATCCAGATATTCATAACACATGGAATTCCTGTCTCTTCTGCAAAGTAGTTTGCAATACGGATACAAGCTTTTCCGTGTTCTACCCAGAACATTCTTGTCTCTTCATCAGGAGATGAAAGTGTTAAACCGTCTTTTACCTTTGGATGAGAGAAGAAGGTTGGGTTAAAGTCAAGTCCCATTCCTCTTTCTTTCGCGAAGTTAACCCATTTTTGGAAATGCTTTGGCTCTAATGCATTACGGTCTGCGAACTCGCCTTCTTCAAAGATAGCGTAGCAGGCATGTACGTTAATCTTCTTAGCACCCGGCATAAGGCTCATTGCCTTGTCCATATCTGCGAGAAGTTCTTCCGGTGTTCTTGCTTTTCCAGGATAGTTACCGGTGGTCTGGATACCTCCTGTAAGTCCTCCGTCATGGTCGAATCCGATTACGTCATCACCCTGCCAGCAGTGTAATGAAACCGGAATCTCTTTACATTTTGCAATTGCTGCATCTGTGTCGATGCCATACTTTGCGTAAATCTCTTTTGCTGATTCATATCTTGTCATTGTTTTATTCTCCTTTATATTCATATTTTTCAAATCAAAACAGAAACTAGGCATCATACACCTTGATATCAAATGAGTCGCGGATGCACTCTCTTGCTTCCACAAGATTGCCAAGTTCACCGGAATACATCATCTGCACGGCAAGGTTACCAAGCGCTGTCGCCTCTGTTGGGCCGGCATGAACCGGTTTCTTACAATATTTAGCTGTAAGTTCATTGAGGTATCCTGCATTAGCACCACCGCCAACAACATGAATGCGGTCATATGTCTTTCCTGTTACCTTTTCCAATCCTTCAATGGTATCTGCATAGCATTTTGCCAAACTGTTATAGATAACAGACGCAATCTCACCTACTGTCTGCGGCACCTGCTGATTGCTGTTTGCGCAGTAATCCTGTACTGCTTTAATCATGCTCTTCGGAGCCAAGAAGCAATCATCATAACAATCCACGATAGATGTAATGCTCTCTTTAGATGCCATTTCACAAATCTCTGCGAAAGACAAATCTTCTGTAAACTCTTTCTTCACCGACTGAATCATCCAAAGTCCCATGATGTTCTTGAGGTAACGGAAACGATAATCATATCCGCCTTCATTTGTGAAGTTCTCTTCCATACTCTGAAGCGAACAGTCTGCTTCCATTCTCTCTACTCCAAGCAACGACCATGTGCCTGAACTTATGTAAATGCCGTTGTCGTCATTGGTCGGAACCGCAAGCACTGCAGAACCTGTATCATGTGTTGCCGGCAAAATAACCTCACAGTCAAATCCAACCTCTTTTTGAATCTCTTCTGTAAAGTTTCCAACCTTTGTACCCGGTTTTGTAATCGAACAAAGCATGTTCTTGTTATAGCCAAGCATCTCTATCAATTCATAATCCCAGTCCTTTGTCTCAGGATTCAGAAGTTGTCCTGTAGATGCCTCCGTGTACTCATTTACCTTAACACCTGTCAGTTTGAAGTTGAAATAGTCCGGAATAAACAGCACCGTCTCTGCCGCTTCCATATGCTCCGGATTGTTTTTCTTCACTGCCATCCACTGATAAATCGTGTTAAAGACTGCCTTCTGAATACCGGTTCTCTGATAAAGTTCCTTCTCCGGAATAATCTTGTAAACCTCTTCATCCATTCCGTTATTACGGCTGTCACGATAACCATAAGTTTTTCCGAGAATCTTGTCATCCTTATCAAGAAGCACATAGTCAACTCCCCATGTGTCAATTCCCATATAAGACGGAATCTTACCTATCTCCTTGCATTTTTTGAGACCGGTTACAATCTCGTTAAAAAGTCGTTCTACATTCCAGCAGAGAGAACCATCCACATCATCCATTCCGTTCCAGAATCGGTAAACTTCTTCTAATACGATTTTACCGTCTACGATTTCAGCGATAATGTGACGCCCACTGGATGCACCGATGTCAATTGCCAAATAATATTTTCCCATATTTCGCACCTCACTTTTTGTTCTACACCTATTATAAACGTCTTTTTTTGCATAAAAAAGGACGCCATTTACACAAAATAGCGTCCTTATTTGTTTTGTTGATGTTGCATACGGAATTCCTTTGGTGAAATCCTGTATCTTTCTTTGAATTTTCTATGAAAATAACTGGTATTATCATAGCCGACCATTCGAATAATCTCTGCCACAGATACCTGGCTATTGATTAACATATACGCCGCCTGGTTCATTCGCTTGGTCTGAACCAACTCTTTGTAGGTCATGCCGGTTCGTTTCTTAATCTCATGGCTCATCCAGTACACACTGTATCCCATAAGTTCTGCAAGCTCTGCAAGGCTGCCGTCCTTATACTTTGTCTCCACATAATTCAGCACCGACACCTCGAACTCCTGGCGATACGCTCTTCCGCCGGTCTCCATCTTTTCTATATGATTGAGAAGATGTAAAAACACAAGACCCATCGTCAACTGATTGCAACTACGTTTGTTAAGTTGGTTGTTCAGAAGTGACCATATCATATTTTCAATCAGGTTCTGAATCGGCAACACGTCCGCCACGTGAAAATACAGATACGATGTTCGCCTGCCATCCTCACAGAGACTTCCCACAAGGAAATCCCGAAGCAGATTATCGTCTGCACCAATCATTTCAAACGCCCGGTCAAAGAATTGTGGTTGAATAATAAAGTTAATGGCAATATCATCTCTTCCTGCAGGCAGAATCTCCTGCGTCGCATTCTGGTTGAGAAATAAAAGGTCTCCCTCCTCCAATACAACCTCATTTCCATCAATGATGTGCGTAGTCTTGCCCTTGCACATGTATATCACTTCCACATAATTGTGTCGGTGTTTTGGAAAATGTACGAATATCGTATGTGTGCGAACTTGAATCAATTTTCCCTTCTGCAAAAAGTTCTGACTGTCCACCACCAATTCTTTCTTCTTGGTATAAATGTTTTTGTTGATATTCTTTTGTCCCTCTAAAATGCGCTGCTCCTCTTCTGTGATTACGGACAGCTGCTTTACAATCTCTGCATTCATAATTATGAAAGTATTTCTAAAATCCAATCTTCATCATCTGTAGTCTTCATTTTATCAAGAACTTCCGGATCATCCAGAGCTCCTGCAATCTTTCCAAGAAGATCAAGGTGCTCATCACCGATACCTGCAATACCAAATACCAGTTGAGCTTTTTCATCGCCGAAATCTACACCTTCCGGATACTGAAGCATTGTAATGGCTGTTTTTTTAACTGCACCTTTCGCTTCTGATGTTCCATGAGGAATAGCAATTCCCATACCCATGTATGTTGTTACAATCTTCTCACGTTCCAACATTGCTTCCACGTAACTCGGTTCTACGCTTCCTCTCTCAACAAGAAGTTCTCCTGCTGCGCGAATTGCTTCTTCCTTTGTTACAGAAGGTTGATTTAACTTGATGCTTTCTTTGATAAGAACCTGATTATTCAGTTTTTTTTTATCTTCCGTATCTTCTATTTCTTCTTCAGTTTTTGTTTCGCCGTCTACAAGTTGCGCATATAAAGCGTCTAATTCAGGATCTGCCAAGAAGTTATTGATGATAACCAACTTTGCCTTTGGAGCTGTTGCTCTTGCACGCTCTTGTAATGTTGCCTGTACAACTGCGACATCACAGTCTGCAGGAATGTTATCAACAGATGAATTCTTAACAACAATTTCCGGACGAGCATCTTTGATTCTGTTGCGGAATTTGGTTGCTCCCATAGCGGAAGAACCCATACCTGCGTCACACGCAAAGATGATTTTCTTTACAGTGTTCACTGCTAACCCTTTAGCTTCTGCTTTCATTGCATCTTTTTTGCTCTGTGCTTCTTCTAAAGTCTTTCCTGATTTGCCCTCTGTTGCTTTGATGATAAAGCTACAGATAAAGAAGGAAATAACTGTTGCCAAAGCTACACCAAGCAGAACCATAAGAATCTGACTCTTTGGTGAAACTGCGAGGTAAGCGATGATAGAACCCGGAGAAGCAGGTCCGACAAGTCCACAGTTTGTAAAGATGTAGAACGCAATTGCACAAATATTTGCAACGATTGGTCCTATAATAACAACCGGATTCATCAGAATGTATGGGAAATAAATCTCATGGATACCACCCAGGAAGTGGATGATAATAGCACCCGGTGCTGAATCTCTTGTATTCTTATCTTTTGATGCAAACCAGTAAGCAAGAAGAACACCAAGACCTGGGCCTGGGTTTGTTTCAATCATGTACATAATTGATTTTCCTGCCTCTACAGCCTGCTCGGCACCAATCGGTGTGAACACACCATGATTGATTGCATTGTTGAGGAACAATACTTTTGCAGGTTCTACGAAGATTGCTGCAAGCGGAAGTAAACTCTTGTTTACAAGCCAGTCTACACCTGCTGTCAACACGTTTGTAACACCTGTCATGAAAGGTCCAATTAAGTAGTATCCGATGATTGCAAGAATCATACCGAAGATACCGATTGAGAAGTTGTTGATTAACATCTCGAATCCAGCCGGCATACGTCCATCCATAGCCTCATCAAATTTCTTGATTAACCATCCTGATAACGGACCCATAACCATAGCTGCCATAAGCATAGGTTGAGTTGAACCTGCTACACAACCCATAACCGCGATGGCACCCATAACACCACCACGTGCTCCACCTACCATCTTACCACCTGTATAAGCGATAAGTGCAGGAAGCAGGTAGTTTAACATAAATGGATGAATTGACGCAAGGTCTTCATTTGGAATCCATCCATCCGGAATAAATAATGCAGTAATAAATCCCCAAGCAATAAATGCGCCAATGTTTGGCATTACCATCGCAGAGAGAAACTTACCAAATCTCTGTAATGCGTTTTTCATTACTCTACCCTCCATTATTTTTTTGATTTTAATTTTTCATAAGCATTCTTTTACCAAGTGAAATCGGCGATTGTTTCGCTTGGCAATTGATGCTTATTGAAAACACTACTCTGTCTCTCTAACCTTCTTTCGAACCGAGAGAATCATTGATGGCGATACAGAAAGTTCATCAATTCCCATCTTAAGAAATGTCTCTGTCATCTCCAAATCTGCACCCATCTCACCGCAGATACCAATCCATTTGCCCTCTGCGTGAATGCTGTCCGCTGCCATCTGAATCATGGAAAGAACTGCCGGATGATGCGGGTCATAGAAATCATCCAATTTCGGATTCTGCCTGTCAATTGCCAATGTATACTGTGTTAAATCATTGGTTCCAACACTGAAGAAATCCACCTCTTTCGCAAGTTCACGGCTCACCATAACAGCTGCCGGAGTCTCTATCATAATACCGATTTCCATCTCTTCGTTGTATGGAATACCGTCTGCCTTCAATTCTGCTCTTACTTCCTCAAGGATTTCCTTAATGCGTCTCACTTCCCATACAGAGGTAATCATCGGGAACATAATCGCAATCTGCCCATATGCGGAAGCACGTAAAAGCGCACGAAGCTGCGTTTTAAAAATATCTGTCTGTGTCAGACAAATACGAATGGCACGATAACCAAGTGCAGGATTTTCTTCCTGCGGAAGATTAAAATATGCAGCCTGCTTATCAGCTCCGATATCTAATGTACGGATAATGACTTTCTTTCCTGCCATATTTTCTGCAACAGTTTTATATACATGGAACTGCTGCTCTTCTGTTGGGAACGTATCATTTTCCAAATACAAGAATTCACTGCGGAAGAGTCCGATTCCACCTGCATCATTCTGTAATACAGAACCGACGTCTGATGTGTTACCGATGTTGGCATAGATATTAATCTTCTGTCCGCTCAGTGTCACGTTTTCTTTGCCTTTTAATTCTTGTAACAAAAGTTTCTTCTCACGGTCCTTTGCCTGTTTGTCTTTCATGAGTTCTAAAGTTTCTTCGTCCGGATCTATGTATATCTTTCCGTCAAAACCATCGAGCACTGCATAAGCACCGTCATACTCTTCCTTTAACTCTTCACCCAATCCGATAATTGCAGGAATATTCATTGTTCTTGCAAGAATCGCTGTGTGTGAATTCGAAGAGCCATACATTGTAGCAAACCCAAGCACCTTTTCTTTGTCAAGCTGAACTGTCTCGCTTGGTACCAAATCATCTGCAGCGATGATTGCAGGCTCATCTGTTGAAAATGCCGCATTCCCTGCGCCTGTCAGGATATTCAGAATACGTTCTGATACATCCTTCACATCAGCAGCACGTCCCTGCATATACGCATCATCCATTGCCGCAAACATGGCAGCAAAATTATCTGCTGTCGTCGCAACTGCATACTCTGCATTTACCTGCTGATTTGTGATGATATGAATGATGGATTCTAAATAATCCAAATCCTCTAACATCATTTGGTGAATCTCAAAAATCGTTGCATTTTCTTCACCGACATCCTTCATAGCCTTCTCATACAGTTGCTGAAGTTGTTCTACTGCTGCCGTCTTAGCCGCCTCAAAACGTGCAACCTCTGCATCTGTATCTTCCACACGCCACCTCTTAACTTGTTGGTTATTTCTCTTGTAAAACGCAATCTTACCGATTTCTACACCACCGAAGACACTTTTGCCTGTTAATGCAATCATTTTGTTTCATTCCTTACTTCTAAATTATAGATTTGCTTTCAAAAATTCTTCGATTGCTGTGATTGCATCTGCCTCATCTGCTCCGTCAGCTGTAAGCACAATCTCATCGCCCTTCTTTGCTGCCAGTCCCATGATTCCGAAGATTCTCTTAGCATCAGCTTCTTTTTCACCTTTTTTTATCTTAATGTCTGCTTGGAATTTTGCTGCTTCTTTTACAAGAAGTCCTGCCGGTCTTGCGTGAATTCCAAGTTCATCTGTAATCACATACTGAAACTGTTTCATTGTTTGTACTACCTTTCTTTATTTCAATACATCCAGCGCATCTTTGACATAATCGTTGTCTACCTCGTAGAATCTCTCTGCCTCCACCATCTCTGCAAGTGCAGGATCAATTGGCATCTTGCCCAAAACTTTGATTCCAAGGTCTTTTGCAACCTCGTCAATACGGCTTTCGCCAAATACGTTGATTTTCTTGCCACAGTCAGGACATGCAAGGTAACTGTAGTTCTCTACAATGCCAAGCACCGGAATATTCATTGCCTCTGCCATGTGGTAAGCTTTCTTTACAATCATTTGAACCAAATCCTGTGGAGATGTAACAATCACAACGCCGTCTAACGGTAAGGATTGGAATACGGTAAGCGGTACATCACCTGTTCCAGGTGGCATGTCTACAAAGAGATAATCAAGGTCTCCCCAGAGCACTTCCTCCCAGAACTGTTTTACCACTCCTGCAATAATCGGTCCTCTCCAAATTACCGGTGTGTCTTCACTGTCTAAAAGGAGATTCACAGACATAATTCTCGTCTCATCCTTTGCAATACATGGGAACATACCCGCCTCAGTTCCTACTGCATGTTCATGTAGGCCATACATTTTCGGAATCGATGGACCTGTAATATCGGCATCCAAAATACCGACAGAGTATCCTTGAGTTCTCATCAGTCTTGCAAGTGAGGCAGTTACCATGGATTTGCCAACACCGCCTTTCCCACTAATAACACCGATAACTTTCTTAACTTTAGTATATTCGTTTGGTGCAATTTTCATGTCCACTTTTTTACTCTCACAGGTACTTGCATGTGCACATCCTGCGCAACTTTCAGCGGAGCATGATGCATTCTTTTCTTGTTCTGACATAACGCTCACTCCTTATTCTTCTACTACTGCGATTAATTCCACTTCGCAGAGTACGTTTTTTGGTAATGTTTTTACTGCCACACAACTTCTTGCAGGCTTTGATGTAAAATACTTTGCATACACTTCATTAAATGCTACGAAATCACCCATGTCTGCCAAAAAACAGGTTGTCTTAAGTACTTTATCGTACGATGTTCCCGCCGCTTCTAATACCGCACCGAGATTCTTACACACCTGTTCCGTCTGTCCGACAATATCCATCGCTTCCACAATATCAGTTGTCGGATTAATGGCAATCTGACCTGCCGAATAAAAGATTCCGTTATGAACATAACCTTGTGAATATGGTCCTAACGCTTTTGGCGCTTTATCTGTTGTTACAACTTTCATCATAAATCCTCCTTATAGCTCTAAGAATAACATAGTTTTTATCTCTTGTTGCGATAAAAATATTTCCATATTTACCAATACTTATCGGATTTTTTCCGGAAAGCCTACTTTTTTCTGTACTTTTCTAAGAGTCTTCATCGCATAATAATTTGCTTTTTCCGCATTGTTCTTGATAATGCTGTCAATATATGCTTTGTCTTTTTCTAATCTCGCAACCTCATCCTGCAATGGCTTTAACACAGAAACAACTGCTTCGCCCACTGCCATCTTGAAGTCACCGTAGCCTTTTCCTTCAAATTCTTTCACAACGTCCTGCTGTGATTTGTTCGTACAAGCGCTGTAAATATCAATCAAGTTCTTCACACCCGGTTGCTCATCACGATACAGAATCTGAGCCTCAGAATCTGTCACCGCACGTTTACATTTACGAATAATCGTATCCGGGTCATCCATCAGATAAATACTTGCATTTGGATTCTCGTCTGACTTTGACATCTTCTTTGTCGGGTCCTGAAGACTCATAATCTTTGCCCCAACCTTACCGATATATGGTTCCGGTACTGTAAATACATCTCCGTAAATGCCATTAAATCTCTGTGCAATGTCTCTGGTGAGTTCCAAATGTTGCATCTGGTCAATACCAACCGGAACTACATCTGCCTGGAACAATAAGATATCTGCTGCCATAAGTACCGGATATGTAAATAATCCTGCATTAATGTTGTCTGCATGTTTTTGAGACTTATCCTTAAACTGTGTCATACGATTAAGTTCGCCCATGTAAGTATAGCAGTTCAAAATCCATGCAAGTTCAGCATGTCCCGACACATGTGACTGATAGTAAATGCAGTTTTTCTCCGGGTCAAGTCCCGCCGCAATGTAAAGAGTCAATAATGCTCTTGCTCTCTTTCTAAGCGTTGCTGGGTCCTGTCTTACCGTAATCGAATGCATATCTACTACGCTGTAAAAACACTCATATTCATCACTTAATGTAAGCCAGTTTTTGAGCGCCCCGAGATAATTACCAAGTGTCAGGCTTCCGGTCGCCTGCATACCGCTGAACAATACCTTTTTATCATTTATCATAACTGAATTCCTCCTCAAAAATATTCAATATAGTTTACCATTTTTCTTTATATAATACAATTGCTTCACGCAAAATTTTCTTTTCTTCTCCCTGCACTTCCACAATCGTCATTCCGCAGTTTTTATGGATGCCGCCTTGCCAGAAATCCTTAACTTCATATCCCTTAAAAGCAGCGATTAGGCCTCTTAGCATGGCACCATGTGTTGCAACTAATATGGTGCTGTCTCGATACTTCGGATTCTCTGCCAATTCGTCAAGAAAACTATTTGCTCTTGCAAGCACAGCCTCAAAGGATTCGATTCCTTTTTTATCCACATATGCTTCCGGGTGTCTGAAAAAGATTTCAATATCTTCATCAATATCCTGCATGCTGGTCGCTTCGTATCCGCCAAATCCCATTTCGATAATTCGTTCATCCTCTATCAGCTTAACATCTCGCCCCTTAAGGATAATCTGAGCTGTCTCCTTCGCCCTACAAAGCGGACTGCAAAATGCGACATCAAAATGAACGTCCTTGAGGCCATCCCTTGTCCACTCTGCAACCATTCTTCCGTTTTCATTAAGCGGTATGTCTGTTCTTCCCTGAAACAAATGCTGTACGTTCCAATCTGTCTCACCGTGTCTCATCATATATATAATCATATGCTTCTACCTCCACACACTTTCTTAAGTATAACACTTGTTTTCACGAAAAGAAATCATTATAATGAATTTATCGAAAATTTTAGGAGGACCTTATGCAGAAAATCACAAGTTTTACCATAGACCATATCAAATTGATTCCGGGAGTATATATTTCCAGAAAAGACCCTGTAGGGGCAGAGATGATTACTACCTTTGACCTTCGTATGACAAGTCCAAATGACGAGCCGGTTATGAACACCGCTGAGATGCACACAATCGAACATCTTGCAGCTACATTTTTACGCAACCACAAAGAGTTCGGATCAAAGATTATCTACTTCGGACCAATGGGTTGTCGTACAGGATTCTATCTACTGCTAGCCGGAGATTATGAATCAAAAGATATTATTGAGTTGTTAAAAGAAATGTATACTTTCATCGCAGAATTTGAAGGCGAAGTTCCGGGTGCTTCTGCAAAGGATTGTGGAAATTATCTGGATATGAATCTGCCGATGGCGAAATATCTTGCAAAGAAATATTTGGAGGACGTTCTGACGGATATTGCAGATGAGCGACTTTCCTATCCAGAGTAGAGAAAGACTCTGGAATATATGTTTTTTTATCTCAACTGCGGTAGTTTACGGTATATTTAATATTTTAATGTTTTTGCGCCGTATATTTCTATAACATATTTGTAGGATTACGGTGCAAACTGGAAATGACAACAAACACACCGTAGTTTCTTTGTATAAACAAACGAATTTCAATAGAAAAAACATTTTTTACGGTGCATAATCAGAATTTTCTGTAATGCACCGTAAATTTATAAATTACCTTCTATTTTGTACAGTGCATATAATTAAACAAGTCATTTACACCGTAAAATTTCTCGTTTTACATAAGTGAAAGTTTCTTTCTCACCCTTCTCGCCCAACATCTTTAGCATCATCACCAAGAGTGCTCTCGTCTCATCGTGGAGCGGTGTGATATCCTTTCCTCTCTCATAATACTCATACGGTGCATTATCATGGTATGCATCTCCCATATAGACCTTGCACGCTGCAATGCGGTCCATAAACATCTCTACCACATACTTCTCCGGCATGCGCATTCCGGTGATTCTCTTATCCGGTGCAAATCCATAGTCAAGCCAGTATTCCAGGTGATGCTTGTTGCGTCCTTTGTGATGAAGCCATGCAGAAGAATACCCGATATCCTCTTTTTCAGCGTTGTTCGGGCTTCTGGTTCCTTGAAAATACTTCGCCCCTACGCGAAACTCCACAAAACTATACTTTGACATATCATGCATCAGCCCCTGCCAGTAAAGTCCTACTGCAAAGCATCCTTTCGCGACCAGGTATTTATGGTATGTAATTGTACAAAAATGTTTCCAGGCTTTCATGATTCGTTAATCTCCTATACAATTAAATGAACTATATATAATATAAGCAAATGTGCCGGATAAAACAAGTAGAAAAATGCTTTCATCTTCGGTCCCTGCTCGCCGTTATGCAGTGCAATCAGAGGAAGGGCAAGAAGTGCATATAACTGAAGCCCTCCTGTCAATCCAAGAAAAATCACTCCAGTAATCAATAATTTTTCTGCTTTTCGCTGTCTGAATACATAGAATATAAACACCAAAAGAACTCCAATGCTACTATAATCTGTATGCAAGAATCGACAGGCAAAAACAGCTACGAGCACAACTGCATACTGTATAAGCATATTCTTCATCCTTGACATAACATACAACATCAGCACGCCAAAAAACAACGTAAAAAATACATTCTGATGTGAGAATTCCAACACACTTCCCATAATGGCAAGGTCATACGGAATCTCAGACAGCAATGCAAATAGGCCCAGCCTTAATAGATATTTTTTCACATCCCTTGTATAGACAAAGCCTTCCACTAACACATAAGTAAATATCGGGAATGCAAGTCGGCCGATTATCCGAAATATCATTATCCCCGGAAAGCATATATGCCCAACATGATCGATAAGCATCGATATAATTGCGATCATTTTTAATGTAAATGTATTCAGTATCTTCATATTTTACCTTCCTACTAATAGCACAATTGTGCGTGATGACACCACTACTTTTCGCTGATTCTCCTCTATAATTGCTCCCAAAAATTCTTGCGTTTCCGCCTGCCCATCCGCAGTCGTAAACACGGGGTGCCATTCTTTCTCCTTGCCCAGTGACGGAAGTGCAATCTCCTGCTCATTCTTTTGCATATTATATGCCACAAAACAGTCCGTGCCATCCTCGCAATGATAATAGATTCCGACATATGGTTCTTTTTGCATATCCTCTGTTTTCCATGCTTCTTCTCCGTGATAAGAGATATCCGGAACCCCGCAGCCAAACCTGTCTGTACCGGTCAGAGCCTGCTGCGTTCCAAATGCACTGTACGATTTGCGAATCGCAATCAATTGTTTTACAAACTTATAAAAATCTTGTTCTTTCTCTAATTGATTCCAGTTTAGCCATGCAGTTTGATTATCCTGACAATACACATTATTATTCCCTTTCTGTGAATTGCCAAACTCATCGCCGGCCAAGATAATCGGCGTTCCCTGAGAAAGCAAAAGAAGCATCATAGCATTTCTTCTCTGTCTTTTGCGAAGCGCAAGAATATCTTCATTGTGAGTATTGCCCTCTCTGCCACAATTCCAACTATAATTCACACTCGGTCCATCCAGATTATTCTCTCCGTTCGCTTCATTATGCTTACGCTTATAAGAAACCAAATCGGCCAGCGTGAATCCCGTGTGGTTAGCAATATGATTATATCCACCGCATTCCTGAGCAATGCGCCTCATACTTTGCATTGCAGATTGCAGAACACCTTTATCTCCTCTCAGAAAACGACGCATTGTATTTTGAAAATCATCCTGATTGACTACTATTTTAGCAGTTCTTAAAATCGCATCAGTTCGAATACTCTCCATCGGTGCTACATAAGGATTCAGCACAAACCCATCGATGTGATATTCCATCCTATAATAACGCAGGCAATCTACCATCCGATGCTTTGGCATCCTTTCTGTAAACGGCATGTTAAGAACCACCTCAATACCATTCTGATGAAATGTCTTTACCATATTTTTCAGTTCTTTTTCCGGATTCTTGGTTGCTGCATATCGTTTCTTAATGGCAAAACAGTTTGCCTCTCCATATCCCCAATAATTCGTATATGGAGTTGTCTCATCAAAATCATAAATCGGCATACACTGAATCTGATTAATGCCTAATTCCTTCAAATACGGAATCTTTTCTGCTAACCCAAGGAAAGTTCCTTTGTGCTTCACTTTTGAGGAACGATGTATCGTAAATCCACGCACATGCAACGAATACGCGATAACTTCATGATTCGGAATTTCAAGAGGTCTATCCCCCTCCCAGTCATAAGCATCCGCAAGAATCTTGCCTCGCAATTCACCCGCATGCAGACTGGTTGTATAGGCCTTCACGTAAGGATCTAATTGTCTGACATCGTCTATCTCGTAATTGTATTCCCTGCCTTTTACTTTAGATATTGGCAAGGCCGTAAAATGCACACAATCCGCTCCGTTTTCCGTCTGCATTTCCATACTCATCTCCGGTGCTTCTTCACCTTTTTTATAAATGTTGAGTTTACATGTTTTACCATCTTCCACCTCAACAGAGAAATTGACAATACCGTTATTCTCTGATATTCCAAGTGGCAGTGGATACCCTTTGATTTCTCTCATGTGTCTATTCTCCTCATCATTTGCACATGTATGATGTACCACACTCATTATACATGAATTTATTTTTCTTGCATAGTAAAATCTGCCTTGCATTTCTTGTCCTATTCTGATAGAGTAAATGTATCAAAACAATTCATTTTAAAGGAGACTTATTATGAGCGAACACACACATGATCACAACTGCGACTGCGGATGCAACGAAGAAGTAACTGTAACATTAACTCTTGATAACGACGAAGTTATTGAATGTGCAGTTCTTACAATTTACAGTGTAGATGACAAAGAATATATTGCCCTCCTTCCATTAGATGAAGCAGGCGACAACGAAGAAGGCGACGTATTTATCTATCGCTACGTTGAGACAGCTGACGGAGAACCAACTTTGGAAAACATCGAGGATGATGATGAGTACGAAGCAGCTGCTGACGCTTTTGACGAATGGCTTGATGAGCAAGAATTCGAAGATATGATTGAAGAATAAGATGTATATAGCATGAGCCGGAGAAACGATTGTTCTCCGGCTCTGTTTGCCTACTCTATTCATTAAGAAACTCTGCAAAAACATAGTTGCTGACATCGATTCCTTGTTTCGTCAACAGAATTCTCCCGTCTTTTTTTACCAATAAATCTTCTCTTATTAGTTTTTTAAGTGGTCCACTATATACTTCATCTATACCAACACCAAAGCATTTCTCAAACTCTTTTTCTGAGATTCCCTCCATCTTCCGTAATCCCAGAAACATAAATTCTTCCATCCGTTCTTTTTTAGAAAGGACTTGGATATCCTCCTGGATTTTGACAGGCTGTTTTGCCTCCTCAATGTATTTTGCCAAATCTGCCGTGTTGGAATATCTTGTATTATCAATCAGACTTGCTGAACCAAGTCCGATTCCGAGATATTCTTTGCGCTCCCAATATCCCAGATTGTGCCTGCATTCTTTTCCTTCTTTTGCATAATTGGATACCTCATAGCGATGATATCCTGCTGCTTTTAGAAGTTCCTCTGTGCGATAATAGATTGCTCGTTCCTCTTCCTCACTCGGCAAATCATGTTCCATCGGGCAGCCTTCTCCGTACACTTTCGCAAACGGAGTTCCCTCTTCCACAATCAGACTGTACGCTGATATGTGTTCCGGATTTAACTTGATTACACTTTGCAGTGTCTCTTCCCAACTTGCCACAGTCTGCTTCGGAATCGCAGAGATTAAGTCTACATTGATATTATCAAACCCACACTCTCTCGCCAATCTGAAACTCTCTAAGAATTCTTCATAAGTGTGAATTCTGCCGAGCAATTTTAGTTCCTCGTTATTGGTAGACTGCAGTCCAAAACTAATGCGATTGATACCACATACACGATAGGATTGTAATTTTTCTCGTGTTACTGTGCCCGGGTTGGCTTCAATGGTAATCTCAGCGTCTTGTTTGATTTGAAACACGTCATGCAACACTTTCATCACTTGTCCTATTTGTGACGCTTGTAATACAGATGGCGTTCCGCCACCAAAAAAGATTGTCGTCACTTCATGACTTGCAATCAACTCCTGATTTGAACCATGTGCATGGATTTCATCTAACAAGCTTGCTACATAACGTTCAATTGTCTCTTCATCCTGCGGTCCTGAGAGAAAGTCGCAATATGCACACTTTCGAATACAAAATGGGATGTGAATATATAATTCTAACTCTTTTTTCATGCATTCTTCCTCCTTGCAATATGTAAACTTTCTATAACGCAGACCAACTTGCTTATTTATACCCACGATATTGGCAAAGTGTGGGTATTAAATCGTTCACCAAACCACTCTCTACCCATTTCCATCGTTTTTGTCAAAATATCTTGCTATAATCATAAAATTCTGGGTATAAATCAGCTCCAACACCGACATATACCCAGAAACCAATATGTGTTCATCGAACAACGTGTCCACATGACCAACGGCCCACAAAATACATACATCCGTTAAATCAAAGGCTCTTTCTTACTTCTTATCATCTAACTTCAACACACTCATGAATGCCTTCTGTGGAATCTCTACGTTTCCAATCTGACGCATTCTCTTCTTTCCTTCTTTTTGTTTTTCAAGCAATTTACGTTTACGTGAAATATCACCGCCGTAACACTTCGCAAGCACGTCCTTACGAACAGCTTTTACTGTCTCACGTGCAATAACCTTACTTCCGATTGCCGCCTGAATCGGAATCTCAAAAAGGTGTCTCGGAATCTCATCTTTAAGTTTCTCGCACATCTTACGTCCGCGCTCATAAGCACTTCCTGAGAATACGATAAATGACAGCGCATCCACTTCTTCTTTGTTGATGAGAATATCTAATTTCACAAGCTCTGACTTCTCATATCCAAGCATCTCATAATCAAATGACGCATAGCCTCGTGAGCGGGATTTGAGCGCATCAAAGAAATCATAGATAATCTCATTGAGCGGCAGGTGATAACGAAGCACGGCTCTTGTCTCTTCAATATATTCCATTCCCTGATAGATGCCGCGTCGTTCCTGACAGAGGTCCATAATGGAGCCGATAAATTCAGAAGTTACCATAATCTCTGCCTTCACCATCGGTTCTTCCATATAGTCAATCTCTGTCGGCTCCGGAAGGTTCGACGGATTGGTAAGTTCAATCACTTCACCACTGGTCTTATGCACCTTATAAACAACGCCCGGCGCTGTCGTTACTAAGTCTAAGTTATATTCGCGTTCCAAACGCTCCTGAATAATCTCCAAATGCAATAATCCAAGGAATCCACAACGGAAACCAAAGCCAAGCGCAATGGATGTCTCAGGTTCAAAATGCAGAGAAGCATCATTTAACTGCAATTTCTCCAAAGCATCTCTGAGGTCCTGATATTTTGCACCGTCCGCCGGATACATACCGCAGTAAACCATCGGTTGTACCTTTTTATAACCCGGAAGCGGAGCCGCACACGGTCTGTCAGCATCCGTAATTGTATCACCCACGCGGGTATCCTTTACATTCTTAAGGCTGGCTGTAATATAACCTACCATACCTGCTGAAAGCTCCTCACACGGAATAAACTGTCCTGCCCCAAAGTATCCGACTTCGACAACCTCTGCCGTCGCGCCTGTCGCCATCATCTTCATGTTCGTACCTTTTCGAACAGAGCCTTCCTTGATACGACAAAATACAATAACTCCTTTATACGAATCATACACAGAGTCAAAAATGAGTGCCTGCAGTGGTGCGCTTGCATCCCCTGTCGGTGCCGGAATCTTCTCTACAATCTGCTCTAACACTTCTTCGATATTTAAGCCTACCTTTGCAGAAATTCGCGGAGCATCTTGCGCTTCAATACCAATGACATCCTCTATCTCTTCAATCACACGCTCCGGCTCTGCGCTCGGCAAATCAATCTTATTGATAACCGGCATAACATCAAGGTCATGGTCTAACGCCAGGTAAACATTTGCCAGCGTCTGTGCTTCCACGCCCTGCGCCGCATCTACGACTAAGATTGCCCCATCGCATGCCGCCAGACTTCGAGACACCTCATAATTGAAATCGACATGTCCCGGTGTATCAATGAGATTGAAAATATACTCCTCGCCGTCATTTGCCTTATATACAATACGCACTGCCTGTGCCTTAATCGTGATTCCACGCTCGCGTTCCAGCTCCATGTTATCAAGCACCTGCGCCTGCATCTCACGACTTGTAAGCAGTCCTGTCTTCTCAATGATGCGGTCCGCCAATGTCGATTTTCCGTGGTCAATATGAGCGATAATACAAAAATTTCTTATCTTCTTCTGGTCAATTCCTGCCATCTTGTTCCTCCCTAGTTTCTGTCATATTATTCCGCCAAATGCTATTCTACCAAACATTCTTTATTCATCTGCTTTCAGTTCTGAGACGAGTATTTCACAATAAACAGCTCCACACCTAATGTGTCTGTTAGCCTTCCGGTCTTCACGCACTCCTCCGTCTCCACAGCATCTTCTACAATAGTCCGCAATTCCTTTGTCTGAAATGCCTTTGCCTGCGCCTGATATTTGCCGACCACAAACGGATTCAGACCCACCTTCTCTGCAATCTCCTTGCGTCCATACCCTTTTTGGTCCATATCCTTCACTTCCAAGAGTTGTTTGAATTGTCTTGCAAGTAAGAATAAAATCCGCATTGGGGGCTCTTTGAGCGCCAGTAAATCATAGTAATATTGAAGTGCCTTTTTCTGCTCTTTATCTGCCACCGCATTTACCATATCAAAAATCTGATTCGTAATCTGCGTCGTGCAGATTGCCTTCACATCTTCCGTCGTAATACTATCCTTATCCATCGTATAGCAGAAAAGTTTTTCGAGTTCTTTCTGAATATTCTCCATGTCAGTTCCCACTTTCGCAAGAAAATAGCGAACCGTACTCTCGCTGACATTTTTACCCTCACGCTTCATACCGGATGCAACCCAGCGAATCAATGTGGCCTCATCCTGTCTACCAAGTTCCACGACGCGCCCTTTGCTTTGGACTGCCTTGTAAAGCTTGTTCCGCTTGTCCACTTCAGTCTCAATAAAAATCATGGAAGTTGTATCCGGCATCTCCTTCAGATAATCTGCCAGTTCCGGAGACGCACTTTTAAACAGACCCGTATCCTCCATGATAATCAATCTGCGCTCTGCAAAGAACGGCAAAGTCTCTGCTAAATCAATCACTTCATTGACATTCATACCCTTACCCTCATAATAAGCATAGTTCATGGTATCGTCCGGTGAGAGCATCGCATTACGAAGTTTTTCCTTGTACTGCTTTTTGAGGTATGCCTCTTCACCATAGAGCAGATATACGTTATTGAATTGTCCTGTTTTTAAATCTTCATTCAGACTCTTCATCTATGTTCGCCTTTCTTTACATACTCCCTTATAGAATAATACAAATTTCCGTCTGTTTCAAGCATAATCGCTCCATTTTCTTGTGTATTGTAAATCTTACAGCCGGCATTCTCAAGGCGCTCCAGCAATTCTTCGTGTGGGTGACCGTAACGATTATTTTTCCCTGCGGAAATGAAAGCAGCCTCCGGAGTACACAACTCCAAAAACTTCTTGGATGTAGAATACTTCGAGCCATGATGTGCCACCTTCCCTATATGGTTGTTTTGATACAATTTCGTGTCTTTTTACACATCTAGCAGGTGTTCATTATTATTTTAAATACGACAAAAGCAGGAGAATTCCTCCTGCTCCGCACTAAATTTCAAGTTCAATTTCCGTTCCACATATAAATTCGAAAACTATGCTCTTGTCTTCGAAGACCTTAATTCTACTTACTGTTCGCATCATTAGGTCGTAGTCATATTCAAAAACTGTTCCGTCCAATGCTTCGAACCCTTCAATGAATCTTTCCAACTCATAGGCTTCTCTTGTTCTAGTACGGTTCTTCTCAATCAAAAGTTCGTAGCGTTCTTTGGCTTCATCGTACTGAATTCCAGCAACCTTGATTTGTTTTTCGTATTCTTCAAAATCCACCGGGCTGGTTTTCTGCTTATCGATTATTGCTCTATAAGCATCTTCTGCCTTTTGAAGTTCCAATGCTGCAGTTCGAAGTGCAGTAGCAAATCCCTCATCATCTGATTTCATCTCCAACATCACCTTTAAGTTTTCAATGATATCGTCTTTGTCCTCGATCAGGACATTCATTGCATCTACATACAATTCTTTCAAGCGTTCTTCATCAACTGCCGGGGTTTTACATTTCTCTCCGTCATATTTAGCATTACATCGATAAATGACCTTTTTGTACTTGTCATTTGAATGCCACACCTTTGAACCGTAGAAAGCACCACAATCCCCACAGACTATTAAGGATGAAAAATCTCTTGCTCCAGACTGTTTCTTCTTTTTAGAACTATGCTTTAGTTTCTTTTGAACAGCATCATATACCTCTTCTGAAACAATTGGGTCATGATGGTCTTTTACATAATACTGCTGCAACTCACCTTTGTTCTTGACCAGCTTTTTCGTAAGAAAGTTGTCGATGTAGAACTTCTGCATCAAGCAATCCCCCTTATACTTTTCGTTTTTTAGCATAGAGAGAATTGTACTAGTGTTCCACTTATCTCTGCCCGTCACGGTCTTAATACCGTCTGCAGTAAGTCCCTTTGCTATTTGAGCAGTGTTCTTTCCACCAAGGTATTCGTTGAATATTCTTCTTACGATTTTAGCCTGCTCTTCATTGATGACAAACTCTCCTTCGGGACCTCTGTCATACCCCATAAACTGCGAAAATCCAACACACCCGTGTCCGTCAGCCATTCGCTTTCTCTGTCCCCAGGTTGTATTTTCTGAAATGGAACGGCTCTCTTCCTGTGCAAGGGAAGACATGATTGTAATCATCAGTTCTCCCTTCTGGTCCATTGTGAAAATGTTCTCTTTCTCAAAATAAATCTCAACTCCGGCAGCTTTCAGCTTTCTCACTGTTGAAAGTGAATCCACAGTATTTCTTGCAAATCGCGAAACAGACTTGGTAACAATCAAGTCGATTTTCCCATTCAAGGCATCCTCAACCATTCGGTTAAATCCATCTCGTTTCTTGGTGCTTGTTCCTGTTACACCCTCATCTGAATACATCCCAACAAACTCCCAATCGGGTCTGCTTGAAATGTAGGTCGTGTAATAATCAAGCTGTGTCTGATATGAATTTTGTTGTTGTTCAAGTTCCGTAGAAACACGTGCATAACCAGCCACCCTTCTTTTCTTCACTTGAAAATCAGCACTGCTTTTAATACTTTGTCTTTTTTCCGGTATTACCGTTACTACCTTTTTACTTCTCACGTCTGCGTCTCCTTCCTATTTTTCTTGTGAACTTCTTTTCCCTGCCGTCCTTATACACAAAGGTTATGTTGTCATCGAACAGCTTTATCAGTTCTATTTGCCTTTTAAAGTCATCCTCATCTTCAAAAATCGAAAAAGTGAATTCTCTTAATTCCTCTTCGGAAATATATCTTGCCTCGCAGGTTCTGCTCATTTCGTTCCCCTGGCACTTCCATATTCTCTTTCCGTGAAGTGTTCTTCTGCAGCAAGCCCTACCACAATGCCCACACTTTACGAGTCCAGAAAAGCAAGTGAATGTTTTCTTCGGGGTCTTCTTCGCTTTTTCTGCCATCATCTCCTGCACCTTGAGAAAATCCTCTCGCGAAATAATCGGTTCATGAACATCCGAAACCACGTACTTTGGAAGCTGACCGTAATTTCTATCTTTCTTTCGAATCGATGGCGAATAGAACTTCTGCAATGTTCTGTCCCCCACATAATTACAACTTTTCAAAATGTCCTTAACTGTTCCTCTTGTAAATTGCTTCCCTGTAAGTGTCGGAGCAGTTATTTTTCTCGCTATCTGCGTTGGGGAAACACCCGCAAGATACTCTCTAAAAATAAATCTCACAACTTCTGCTTCCTCCTCCACAATGCAAAAATCATCACCTTGCCATTCGTATCCATAACATCTGGCAAAGTGATGATATATTCCTTCCTGCATCTGTTTTCTCTTTCCCCATTTAACATTTTCAGAAAGTGATTCTGCCTCAGCTTGTGCAAATGAAGCCAACAAGGAAAGCATCAACTCACCATCGTTATCAAAGGTGCTGATGTTATCTTTTTCAAAACGCACCTCTACGTTCAGTTCTTTAAGGGTTCTAGCACTATCCAAAAGGTCTACGGTATTTCTTGCAAATCGCGATACCGACTTCGTCAAGATCAGGTCGATTTTGCCTTGTTTGGCATCTTCCATCATTCGAAGAAAGTCACTTCTATCCTCAATGCTTGTTCCAGTGATACCCTCATCAACATAAACTCCAGCATATTCCCATTCCGGATTCGAGTTAATGAGTTTTGTGTAGTACGAAACCTGGTTCGCAAGGGAGTGCAGTAACGTTTCAGAGTCTCTTGAAACTCTAGTATACGCTGCTACCTTTAATCGCTGTGGCTTGTTCTGTAACAGTGGTAGCTTTGTAATTTGCATTAAAATCAACTCCTTTCGCAGTACTATATATCACTCTTATCTCGGTAAATAGCAAGTTTACTTTGATACAATATTCGGGTATTTTCATCCTTATATTTATCAGTCATCTTATCTAAAAAAGACTGATATTCTTCTGGAGAAAGTACCCCTTTTTCTAGCTGCTTATATGCAATATCCATCGTGACAATAAAAGGAATTGATGGGATTTTATTTTCTGCTGTCATCATATCCGCCTCCGTTTCTAAAGGCGGAACTCCCACCTTCGGTATACAGACATTTGGACAGGGTTTTGGTGGGGTAATCTTGAAAAAAAGCAAAAAAAATAAACCTCGTCGTAATGACAAGGTTTTATCGATACCATATTCTATTTTATTTCAAAAGTTCATCATAAGTGGTTTCCAGGCAATCTCTGATTCCACGTAGCTGCGAACCCGTTATATGCTGAATACCTCTTTCAATTTTTACTAGCGTTTCTCTTGTTATATCTATTTCCTGTAACTGCAGCATCCTCACCAGTTCGGTCTGCCCTATACCCTTTCCCATACGTATGCTACGGATATTGCCACCGATGTCGATGCCTTTCTGTTTTATTTTCTGCTCCATAATAGCCCTCTTTATATGGACTGAATCTAGTCCGATTTTCTTCTTTATCATATCGGCTATCATTGATATAATGGGACTAGTACTAGTCCACTTGTGCTTATTCCCTCATAAGACAGTCAACATATGCTATACTGAAAACAACAATTAGTTAGGAGGTCTAACATGGACGATAAATATATTAAAATAAGGAAAGATATTCTATTGAAAGTATGTGCAGTTCTTATCATTGTTATTCTTGCAGGTTTTCTTGTCTTTCAGATATGTAACAGAATCGACAAGAGCAAATCATCTGAATACACTCCTGTAGAATATGTTGATGTTACATATGAGCACTTGACCTCTGGCCTCTCCGATTCATCAACGTGTTTTATATGTGGAAATCATGCTATGAGCCTAATGCCTTACTACAGAAAATTCGATACAATCGGTATCATTTCTTTGACTGAATGGTATGTTATCGATTTAGGTCTTAAAGAATATGATGAGGTTGGTAAAGAAATGCCAGATCAAAATGGTACTTCCATGAGAAACACCAACCTTGAAACTATAAAATTTTCTATCAACAGTACCCCTTCACGTGGTATGGCAAGTGTAGAAATAACACCAGCAGATGGATGCTATTTAAACACAAAAGAATTAGAACAAAATCTCTGCACCGACTGCTTACTAAAAGTAACTACGGTATTAGAACACTCTTATCGTAAAGATGAAGAAACGAAAGAAACAATTCCATTGATTCTTATAGACTTTGAAACTCTAGACATCTACTCTATGCAAGACTATTACAGAGGATACTTTGTAAGAGATTATTGGGTTGAGCTTGATTTTGTTGATAACAAAATAGAAGTAGATGCTTATTACTTACCTGTTCGTGAATAAGTTTTACGAATTCATAAACCTTATAATCTTCAGGAATATTTAAGAAATCTTCGAAATATCTTAATTGTTAAATTACATAATGCGTAGTATTATAAAGACCATACATAACAAATGTTAATTATCCATTGATTATCACTTATCTGTTATACCATCAATGGAAAATTTAAAATCATTCAAAGGAGACTAAAAATGATACCACTTTCTGATATTCTTATCCGCTCAATAGGTGGGTATATATTTATAATTCCAATTCTTATATTGTATTTCTTATACTTAAGAAAAGTAGGAAAAACACAAAGCCTTCTTCATACTGCTACTGTGTTTGTATTTTGTTATTATTTATTTGGGCTTTTAACCGTAACAGGCATTGGCTTCACCAGCACAATGACCTTTCGTCCAAACATTTCTTGGACACCATTTATCGGCATGATAACCGGACCAATTGACACCATTCTAAATATTATTCTTTTTGTTCCGTTAGGATTTTTCTTACCGCTGTTGTACAAGAAATATCATCGCATCAAGACCGTTGCATTAACTGGGTTCCTGTTTTCTCTGGCTGTTGAATTTGTCCAGATGTTTGGTTGGGGTTCCTCAGATATCAACGACCTGATGACAAACACAATTGGAGCCTGTGTTGGATTTTTGATTTACTGTCTGCTGTCAAGAATCTTACCCTTCAATCTAAAAAAGCAGCTTCAATCCAACTGTGTTAATGCCGTGGCTGAAGTGCTTTTCTTTGCCATTTTCACATTTCTCATCATGGTCACAGCCCAGATTTGGTTTGTCCATAGTGTACTGAATATTCCATAATTCCAATTTGTATAAATGAAAAAAGCGCCTACCAGGACGATTAAATCCTAGTAGGCGTTCTCTTTTACAATAATTCATTTACTCGTTTCTGTACTGCTGCATAATCATATCCGGCAGCCTTCAACTTCTTCTCTCTTTCAGCACCATTGCCCCAATCTCCATGAATTACTTCTTTGGCAATCTCATCAATGGATTTCTTCGTAACAGTTGCTACAGCAGTTCCGGTCTGCGTAGTAATAAATGCATCAAAGCCTTTCGCTTTCAACTTCTTAAGCATATTATCTGCATTTTCCTTCTTACTGTACGCTCCCACTTGAATTTTATAAAGGCCACCGACTTTGACCATGTAAGTATCAAAGCCGGCAGCCTTCACTTTCTTAAGCTGAACGTCAGCGTTATTTTTTACAGAATATGCTCCTACCTGTACACGGTAAAGATTCTCTTTCTTTGTTGTAGTATTAGTTGTAGCAGAAGTTCCAGAAAGATTTGCAGTAACCTTTTCTGCCAGATCACCAAGTCTTGAATATAACCAATCACCTGGGCAGGATTTGTTGGCAAACCATCTGTGAACTGTAAGAACCATTTCGTCAGATTTAGGCGAATAATTAAGTGCTTTGCTCTTGCTGCCAAGCCACAACAATTTCTTCTTTCCATTTCTCTTACAGATATCTGTACACAGTTTGATAAGTGATTCATAAACCTTACTGTTCATTGCATAAGGTTCTGTCTTATCACTTGCACATTCAATAGTTACTGCTCTTTGGTCATTGGCATTACTTGAAGAACACCAGGAACGGTTCTTTTCTTCTACACATAAGGAAACTCTGCCGTCTGTACCAATACCATAGTTGCAGCTTGCCTGTCTTGAAGTGCTGGTAAAACATCCGCAGATGCTTTCTGCAGATAACTGCCCCACTACGCAGTGAGGCGTGATTCTGTCAATTGAATGAGTCCTTGTACCAGAATGGTTAGGACTCAATTTAGTATACGATACTAATGAACTATTTGTGTAAGCCATATTATTTTACCTCCGTTTCTTTTTCTGCTCTGTCGTGAAGCTGTTCCAACACGACCTTGATTTTTTCTGGGATAGGAAGTCCAAGGTGTCCTGCATTTTCTAAAAGGCTGATACCTTCATTGGAAATGTAGAAGAAAATAACTGCAGTTCTAAGAACGCTGCCTGTGCCTATAACCTGGACGTCCAGTACATTTGCAATTCCTACCAACAGGAAAATAAGCACCTTTCTGCAGATTCCTTTGAATCCTACTGAACTGGATAACTTCTTATCGTTGATGGCACACATCACTCCTGTGATGTAATCCACAACAACGAACACTACCAATGCGTACAGCAACCCGTCACAGCCACCTAAAAAGTAGCCAAGCCATCCACCAATTCCAGTAAAAATGATCTGGATTGTGTTCCAAAATTCTTTCATCATGAATTCCTCCGTTTCTTAAAAATAGGTAATAAAAAAACAACCACCTTCGCAGTTGTCGTAAACTAAAAATTATGCTGTTCTTTTCCACATATAACAAACAATGTACGGCTGTAAGTTTGTATGTGAACCACCGCCTCCGGTATTTGCGTTCGAACCTTTAGCGGTTAACGTATGGGTATGAGCCCCATTACTTGACGTTTTATTATTTGTAAGCGCCGTATAATCAGTACTATCTACAACGACTCGGCTACCACCCGAACCAGACCATGCCGTTTTATTCAAGTTCAACGTATGGGTGTGTGCTCCATTACTACTTGTAGTTGCTGAACTTCCTGTAAATGTATGAGTGTGTGAAGGCATCTGCGATGCTGTTAATGTTACAGTTGCTGAACCACCTGTTTTCTCAACTGTAGAAAAATTCGTGTCTGAAGTGTTAATACCAACTGGAACTCGTCCACTTCCCCATGCAACCCATGTTCCACCAAAATAAGTAGAAGGATTGGTAGCATTAACACTCATGTAGATACTTCCCACAGGATAAATAGCTGATGAGAACTGCTGAATATAATCCTTCAAAAGCTTTCCATACACTTTTACATCCCAATCTTCCGACACCTCAAACATATTGTCTGTTTCAGCTACTTTTCCAACTGCAACTCCTTTTCCTCCAGCTTTAAAGTCCATAACTACCGATGCTGTGGAAACGATATCCTGAATAGATACTGAAGTAAAGGCATCAGTCAGCGTGTATTTAATATCATAAGAAGTTTCTGTTGAAATTGCTCCGCCACCAAATACAACTGCTGTACCCGAAGAAAAAGCAACCCCTGCTGATGTCCAGGAAGTTGCTGATGATTTTTTGTATTGAATTGAACCTGTAATCGTGTTCTTACTGCTACATGATGAATATGAAAAAGAAACCAAGCCTTTTACATATGTACCTTCATCACTTACAGTTCCTCCGCTAGTACATCGCTGACTAGAGTAATTTATAAAACTTGGTGGCGAATATGCTTGTACTGTAATGGATACTGTTGCGGCAGATGACACCCTACCTCGTGAATCTGTCACCGTTGCTGTAAAAGTTATCGTACCAGATGTATTTAGAAACCCGGTTGTAAAGCTGGCGGATGTACTTGAAAAACCTCCACCCGTAATCGAATAAGACGAAATGGTCGAACCATAACTTCCGGATGCACCGTTTACAGTCAAAGTGACTTTCGATTTTGTCTGTACGTAGATTCCCCAACCACTCGGAACGTCTCCATTTACTCTTGTAGCTGTAAGACTCGTAATCGTTGGTTTCACCGATGAAGGCACCGTAAGCGTCAATGTACAAGTCTTACTCCCTATCTTTGTACTTCCATTATATGTTTCACAAGTAATCGTACACGTCCCTGTAAGTGCATTCGGAATCTGATTTGCTAGACTAAGTGCAGGTGTCCATGAAACAGATGTGGAAGTTGTTTTTGTTGCAATCGTTCCACTTGTACCTCCAAAACTATAAGTAAGAGTATGTGTAAAACTCGATGAGGCTCTTGTTATTGTAATCGTTGTGGCGGACCCCATATTTACATTCGCTGCAGATATACTGGATGCTCGTGGGATAGAATCCAATGTAACAGTTGCACTTGCTGTAATAGATTCATAGTATGTTCCACTTAATGTAGCACGAAGATAAAATACCGACTTAATCGTAATGCTTTTACTTCCATCACTGTTATGGCTGACTGTCTGCGAAACAGTTCCCAAAGAATGAGTCCCTGTACTACTAATGGACGGAGAACTGTATGTCTTTGCTGTTCCAGCAATCGTTGTCGTATTATCAGAACGACTGTTAATACTCAAACTCCAATCGTTTACAAGGTACATCTTACAAGTAATTGTACTTGTATTTGCAGATACATTCTTAGTCTGCGACCAGTCTACACGTAATTTATAATGTCCATCTCTAATGGATCCAGAAAAACTACCACTTGATGCCATTCACTCTCACCTCCCTTATGCTGTAGGGTCTCTCCATTTGATAGAAAGATTCCCTGATGCTCTTGGCAAAAAGTCAAACCACCCTCGGCTTTCATTACCAAGGGATAGTTTGTTTCTGATTTCTGCATTCGTAATAACCAGAATCTGATTGGAAATATATGCGATTTTCTGACCGTTTTCCTTAAAGGCAAGTTCTACATTTGAAAGTTCCGCCGTAAAGGCATTACCAACTTTTCCAAGTTCAATGAGTGCACCTTTGAAACGAATATATTCTTCCAACAGAGTCTGATTTGCAGAAACATTCTCCTTAATCTCATTCGTAATAGATGTAAAATCCATTCGGATTTCGGAACTGTTCTGCGTAATACTTGTTTGGAAATCTTGCTGAATCAGTTCCATTTCCGATTTGGATATATATTCCTCACGGACAGAAGATGATATCTGTTCTGAGGTCTTAGTGATTTCGGAATAGCACTCCTGCACATTGACCTTTAACGCTTCTACATCTTCTACCGCCTGTTCGTAATTCTCAAAACTCTGAAAACTAGCCTGGCAAGAAGTGATAAGTGCCATTCATATCACCCCCTGCTAATTCGAAACATCACACTGCAGAGTTACAAGGCTGTCTATTTCTGTTGCAGAAAGATAGATTACTTTTCCAGTTTTTGCAAAGTTGACTGTATTTCCATCCTTATCCTGCATATACCAGGTATAAGTTAAAGACTGCTCTTCTGGTGTTTCCATCCATTTAGCTCCGCTATATTCCATCAATGTTACTGTCTGATTTGTGTGGTCAATCTGATACCAATAAGCCCCACTGCTAGGATTTGATGGTGCTGTTTCACTGATTGGCCCTAACAATGGGTCAACTTCCTTCTGATTAGTACGAACAATGACGTAAGGGACAACTCCACCCAAATTGTTCTTTACTGTAAAACCACCAATGGAAAGCATTTCTGACACATAAGGGTCTGATTTATCTTCCACAGTAATCACATCAATGTAATACTCACCGTCATATCGCATCGTACATTTGTAGGACTGGATATTTACGATATCAGAACCGGAAACCGTAAGTGTGGATGCAGTTCCTCCACTAATATTCGTCCATGTACCGTTCGTATACTTCGCCCACTGATACGAGCCTGTAACAGGTGTTGAACCACTATAAGCTGCTGTTGCAAGCTGAAGACTTCCAGACTGATTGATGACTACAGTACCATTTGGTGCATATACAGAAAAGACAACCGCATTCTTGCCGTTGTCTCCGTTACTTCCCTTATTAGATTTTGTCCATCCGAACTTCTTAACCACTGTCTTACCCGAAATCGTAAAGGTTAAGTCAATCGTTCCGTTCATCACAGATGCTCCACCAAGTGTTCCATTGGAAGCAAACGATAAAACAACTGAACCTGCTGCACTTGCAGTTGCAGCCGTATTGGTTTTTAATGTCACCCCGGAAGGTAATGTGCCGACAGCACAAGTACAAGCTGTCTGCGTAATTCCAACATATCCGGTAAATGGAATCGTCACATCAAGAGCAGACGCAACAAGACCACCATTGGTACAAGCAATCGTCTGTGCTTCATTTCCTAAAATAATGGAAAGTCCACCAGAACCTGTACCACCTGTCGCACCAGGGTCACCCTTAGCACCGTCATACATTTTCGTAATTGTAATAGTGTCAAATACATCTGCATCATCCGTAACAAGTTTGATTTGAGCCACATTATTTACAAATACACTGTGGGTTGGTTTTACCACTAATGTTCCACTTGTAATGTTGCTGTTGTCAGAAGTAGTCGGATAATCTGTCCATGAACCAGAACTATTCTTATACTGCCATTTGCTGATTGTTACTCCCTGGATAAGAGCAGATAAGGTTGCCTGCGAAGCACCTACCAATGTTGAACTCGTGTTATATTTGAAAACATAAGTATCTGCAGTGATATATGCTAACCTTGCATTTTCCGCATTCTTTACCAATGTGTAGGTAATATCAGAAGAAATATTGACTGTATTCTTGGTTTCAGAATCGTAGTAGCTGATATAGCAGATATACGTAATCATCCCCGATGTAGATGTTGCAAGGTTATCCTTGCTTACTGTTAAAATACCTCCACTTGCCGATTCCCCGGAA
Source organism: Faecalimonas sp. (assembly GCA_045630205.1). Lineage (GTDB taxonomy): Bacteria > Bacillota > Clostridia > Lachnospirales > Lachnospiraceae > Faecalimonas. Next base: position 32,640 of record JAZQSP010000066.1, read on the forward strand.
ATAAGTGCCGTTTCAGAGCCTGTACCGTCCTTTCTTTTCCATGTAATCGTAAGTCCCGTTGCATTCAAAGCCACATTCGTCTGGTCTAAAAAGATGACCGGAGTAAGCGAAAGCTTCGTACTTGCCCAGCTTGGCGAATAAGTATGTGGCAGAACATTCGGATTCTCACTCTGTGTCTTTGGCAAGTTGGATGTAATATATGCAGACAGTTTTCGCTGGTCAGTAATATCAACGAAAGTCTGCTGACTAGAAGTCAAAACTGTAGCCATTCTTTATTCCTCCTTCATGTTCACAACACAATAAAAGGATGCGTTATCAAGCACATCCTCCGTTGTAATATTTATCTGTTTCATACCGATATGGTTTGCATCCCAATCGGTATCACTTTCTTCATTATCTGAATTACGATGCCATACAAAACATGAGGCATCGATTGATTCAGTTATATCCTTATCCCAGGAATAGACTCTGCACTTTAGAACGCTCTGCTGCCCTTTATTCTTAAAGATGCTGACACCATCACAGACAAGTTCTGTTCGGTACATCTTTGAAGAATTGATGTCATCTACCATTCCTGTTATTTTGTCGATTTTTGTCGTTTGCCCCAGAATACTTTCTTCCAAGGCACTAATATTCTGATTCTGCTTTACAGAGATGCTTGTCAGCTTTACTCCGCTTGCACCAATCGTAATGGTGTTGCTCGCAGGGTTTAAATAATCCGTGGTCTTTGAGACACACAGATATCTACCATCAATTCCATGTGGCGGTGATTTGCACTCTACATACTGTCTCGCACGGATATCACCAATATCAACACCTGTATCTGATTCGTCCACAATGGTAAGTTCCATGCTTATGATTCCCTTTACAAGTTCTGATAACCTTACATTGGATTTCTTTAAAAGAACCCCCGGCAGATTCACATCATCCCATACTTCTGAAGTCCAGATCCAGCCGATTTCTTTTACAGCATCCTCATCATAAACATAAGGAACTCCATCGTTTACAGATGCAATCGACACTCTCTCGTCCGTTTCCACTTCATTTCCTTCTTCATCAGTGGTCTTGATTTTTGCACCATAGGGAATAAGTGCTGTCACCCTTTCTGTATGGTCCTTTGTAATTTTTACATCAAGCAGGTTCTTGCCGAACTCTACGGTCTGAACCGAATAAGCAGTAAAGTCTGAAAGATAATCCAGTACCTTCCCATTATCGGTATATCGAATGCTTAAATATCCTCCATGTGTTTTGATGAGTTTTTCTTTAATTTCCTCAAGAGTCACGGAATGTTCTGAATTAGAATAATGGATATAATCGTTTCCATCCGTAACTGTAACTTTTCCAACAGAAAAATGTTTCTTTTCTTCCACATTCGCATTATGGTTCTCTACAAAGAGTTCCAGCAGACCCTTTACAGTTCCCTGGTAATCGTATGGTGGCTGCAAACTATCTTTCAGATAAGCCATCGCGGATTCGCACGTCCATGTATGCGTATTATAAAAGTCACTTCCATCATCCAATGCTCTGCCTTCAAACACTACCTGATCATCTTTTTTGCAGACAATCGTCGATGCCATCGGTTTGATTTGTTCCAGATACGGATGATTGAACGGTGCTGATAACGTAAGGCTGTCAATATTCTCTGCATCTTCCTTTACCTGCGCCTGTGTAATAGCAAGCTGCGATAATCTTGGATGATAGAACAAATTCCCATCTACAAACACACGAAAAATACTCATAAGCATCCCTCCCTGTATCTGAAGGTGGTTGTCCCAGTTCCGGTAATCGCAAGTGTATTTTCACCTCTTCCAAGTTCCATTTCTGGAAATGTCCATGTCCCAGCACTTACAGTTTTTCTGAATGTATCATCTCCCACCTTCCATGAAAGGCTTGTTTCTGCTGTCGCAGTTACTGTTGGAACAACAGGCATATAATCATTATCAAGAATTACTACACCTCCGCCCGTGTAAGAAACCACAGTTTCTTCTATATAATATCTGTACGAATCTCCATCTTCGCAGGAAATCTCTACAGTACCTTTTCTCGTAAGCGGGTCATAGGTCGGTGTGACTTTAAGTGTTCCAACAAGATATAAAGTCGGTTCTTCACTTGTGATGATTTTAGAAAGTACCCCACTAAACATATTGGAAACTTCACTTACCATTACATTGTATTTTTCTCTGTTTCCATACATCGTAAAAATCATCTGAAAAGTACGAGGCTCAAAGGATACTCTCCCAAGAGCCTCTGTGTATCTGATTGGTGTATTTCTTCCAGGAACAACGATGGTGTTGCTCTGTGCAACAGGAGTCGGAAAACTTACATTTTCTCTAAGCCATCCAAGACCTGCCATCGATATTCCGTTTATTTTTATATCTGGTCTCATAGACTTAACCTCCTGTTCAATTTCTGTGCCTGTCCTAACTGACCATCAATAGCCGGAAGAAGATGTCCGACAAGCGTTCCATCTTCAAGATAAATACCTTTGCTACTGTTCGCAGCAATAACAGCTAAATATTTCTCCATTCCTCTCATATCAAGTCTGCTTGTAAGAATGTGTTCCAAATTGTCATAGAATCCTTTCAATGGAAGGATTGCTTCTGCTCCTGCCTCACCACCAGCCATAAGACTTGTTCCGTTCATTCCGAACACGGTCGGACTGGTCATGATACCACCTTCCTTGTACCATTCAATAGATAATTTTGGAACACTTGGTGGTGCAATGGAAAGCTTACCGGAAATCTTAAAATGTGGAAGTTTAATCTTTGGCAGGCTGATTTTCATATTTGTAAAGAAACTCTTAATCTTATCAACGATGCCTTTGATTTTGTCCCTTGCCGATTCAATCGGTGTAAGGATTGCATTCTTGATTCCGTTCCATACTGTAGTTGCTGTACTCTTGATTCCATTAAACACAGAGGAAACAGTGGTTTTAATGCCATTGAAAACTGTAGAAACTTTTGTTTTCACACCATCAACCACTGTAGATATGGCTGTCTTAATTCCATTCCACACCGTAGTTGCTACCGTCTTTATGGCATTAAATACGGTTGTAACAACTGTTTTAATCGCATTTATCACAGTTGAAATCTTCGTACTAATAGCATTCCAGATAGTAGAAATAACGTTCTGAATTGCCGTCATTACTGTTGTAATTACATTCTTGATTGCATTAACCGCAGTTGTAACAAAGGATTTGATTGCATCCCACACTGTCATCACGATACCTTTACAGTTCTCCCAAATGAACTGAAATGGTAATGTAATGATCTGGATTGCTGCATCTATGATTGAACCGATAAGCATTAACGCTGTCTGAATAACATCACAGATGCCATTCCATACATTCTGTATATGAGTCCATAATCCCATAAACCAGGTCTTAAGTCCTTCGATTGCCACACCGATTCCATTACAGATGGTAGTCCATAGGTTACTGAACCACTCAGTAATTGCTCCCCAGTTCTTCACAATTGCAATTACTACAGCAATGGCAGCTGCCACGGCAGCTATAACTGCAATAATCGGCCATAATGATATCTCCAATGCACCAATCGAAACAGCCAACGCAGCTATTACCGGAACTAAAGCAATGAAAATCGCCATCAAAGCACCAAGAATAATTGTAAAATTCTGAACGGGTTCTGGTAATTTACCGAACCACTCTCCAATCTTCGACAGGATTGCAGTAAGTGGAGGCAACAGTGTGTTTGCAAGTTCCGCAATCTTCTCTCCAAGAGGGATAAGAGACTGCTGAAGTTTTCTTGTATTGGCTTCAAGCTGTTGCATCGGAGTAGTCGTTGCATCGAACATCCCCTGGGCAGAGCCTGTCACACTGTCATAGGTAGAACCAACCGATGTCAGAGAAGTAATAAACTTTAAATTACCGTCTTCTGCCATCGTACCAAAAGCAAGTGCAGCAAGGTTAAGTGCCTCCTGCTGATTCTCACAGCTTGCGATATCCGCAACAATGGAATCAATGACTTCCTTCTGTGTTGCTCCACCATTTTGCCATGCTGTAAAAAGTTCCTGTGTCTTGGTAGAAAAAGAGCCAATGGAATCTCCAATCGTTCCATCGGCTAATCTTGTTGTCACTTCATTGATTGCATCATTTACTTTATCAAGGTTATACGCACCATTCTTAAGTCCATTATCTAAAAGCTGGAAATACTCTGATGCTGAATATCCAGCCTGTGAGAACTTACCAGCATACTCAGCAAGGTTATCACCAAGTTCATTGGTCTTATCAAGACCGTTCTGTGTACCTGTGACAATGTAGTCCATTGCTTCCTGGGCAGTAAGTCCATACTGTTCCATAAGGGAATTAACACCACGAAGGGTTTCGTTCATGTCAATTCCATATACTTCATCAAGAGTGATTGCCTGCTGTGTGATATTGGTAAGGTCTGTTTCACTCAAATCTCCAAGGTTCTTTTTTACCATAAGAACAGCATTGGCAACACTGTCCATACTCTCACCGACACCAGATCCATACACGTTCTTGATTACCGTTGCAGATTTTTCCGCTTCTTCTCCGGTTTCTCCAAAATATGCGTTTACTTTTGTAATAGCATTTTCAGCTTCAGAATAAGCGGTATATGCACTATCACCAATCTGCTCTATCTTTTCTCCAACAGCAGAAAAAGCCTCTGCCGCCTCAACAATTGCAGCACCTTTTGTAACTTCTGCAATTTCAGAGATATCATCTGCAGTATCGTCTGCAGCATCACCTGCTTTTTTCAGTTCAGTTATCAGATTCTTGATTGCCTGCCCATCATCTACAGTATCTACGGCATCTGTCAGCTGTTTGATATCAGCCTTACCACCTGTTGCTGCCTTGCCGATTTTATTAAAAGCTGTTCTTAACTGTTCTGAATTTGCACTTCCACTTCTAATAGCGGAAGTCAGTTTACTCCCAAGGATATCGGCATAATCATCAACTTCTGTCCCTGTTGCATCAAAGAGTTTCTGAAGTCTTGAAAGATTCGTAGCAAGACTTGTCTGTTCGACCTCAAGACCGGAAAGTTCACTCTTATACTGTGTCAGTTTCTTTCTGGTCTCTTCTACTTCCCTTTGGAAAGCCATGTACTTATCCTGTCCGATATCACCGTTCTTGAATGCTTCTGCAACCTGTTCCTGGGCATCTTCAAGTGCCTCCAGTTTCTTGCTCGTGTCAGCAACTGCCTGTGATAAAAGCTGTTGCTTTTGTGCCACTAAAGTAGTGTTGGAAGGGTCAAGTTTCAGAAGACGGTTCACGTCATTTAAGGCTGACTGTGTTTTCGACAATGAAGAATTTACTGATTTCAAGGCCTTATCAAGACCCGTGGTATCACCACCAATCTCAACAGTAATTCCTTTGATTCTGCTTGCCACTTTTTCACCTCCCGACATAGCAATGGCACACCCTTACGGATGTGCCACATTAAAACTTATCAAAATCTTCCTGAGTTGCTAATCTGTTATATTTCACGCCATCATTTGCTTTTTCCGTCCACATATCTATGACTAGACCTACTGTCAGTAAGTCCATATCACATATCGATATGCCGATTTCTACACTACGCAGAAGGAACAGTGGCGTTGTCATCTCCCGCTCACTTCTGCCAAGCCTTTTTTTGCAGCAATGTCTGTCTGCATATTGTCTCCCCAAAGTTCTAAAATCTGTGGTAATACTTCATAGATAGAGAACATCTCAAACTGGTCTAACCATTCTTCAATGGTAGAAGGAATCGAGTTATCTGCATGGTAGGCCATGATATATGCCACGTTTTCGAAGATTTCCAGATCTTCAATCTGAAACTCTCGACCTTCAGCTTTCTTCCCGCTGTAAGAAGACTCCAATTTGGATAAATCCTTAAAGATATCCCTTTTAAACTTCGCTCTGTATAAACGAGGAACTGTGGCAGAAGAACGGAAAGGCACCATCTTGCCACAGATTTCAATTTCTCTTTTAATCATCTGCTATGCCCTCCTTATTCTGCTTCTTTTGCTGTCGGTACATAAACTGTTTTATACCAGTTGTCATACGCAGTCTTATCCGTTGTATCTCCGGTTCTTGCTTTAACAAGACCATCTGCTCTTGGGTCTGCAGTAATGGAAAGTGTTTCTGTACCAGGTTCAATCGTATCCTCTTTTGTTTCAGATTCGATAGAAGGACGAGATGCACTGCAGTTATATAAGACATGACGGATTGCATTCACATCACCATCAAACTCAAATAACAATGCGAACTTCACGCTTTCAGTTACATTGCTGCTTTCCACAAGAACTCCCTTTGCATCCAAAGCTTCCTGTAAGATTTCTGTTCTGAACCATTCCGGGATAAGAGCAATCTGTAAATCCCCACTGTATCCGTTGTTAGTAGAAGAACGGAAATATACGATACCGTCAGCATAGAATGGACTGGATTCTCCCTCTGCATCCAAACTGATACTTACTGCACCTGGAATGGATTTAGGGTCAGCATAAGAAAATGACTTCACACCTTCTAATTCGGTTTCTGTCATTTTTGCTGCATACACATTCTTAAGATTGTATTTCACTTTATTTCCCATAAGTCTTAAACCTCCGTTTCAAAAATATATAGGACTTCATATAGCTTTTCGCTTTCAATCCATGTTTCTGATTTGTTATAAAAAATGCCATGCTCATCCAGCACAGCTTCAAGTTTCTGTTCCACCGTCAAATCTTTAAAATCGGTGTACAGCTCGATATGAACTTCATTTGCCTTAAAGTACACTTTGCCATCTGCAGCGAAGTTGTTACTTCCTGGAAAGAGATAACAGATAAAAGGTGGATCGGGTGATTCCCCTTCTGCAAAATGGTCATAGGCAAATGGGATATCTGATTCTTTTAAGATTGCAAGTATCTTTTCCATCACCGTCACCCCTTCAATGCTTTTTCTATATCAGCTTCGAACTGTTCGATGCCCTTGGCTTCAGCAGATGCTATATGAACCTTACCACTGACCCTTCCCCCGTTACGTTTGGCATGACCAAACTCCAGTAAATGGGCAAGCTGATAATGGCTCTTCGAATGAACCGCTACCTCTAAAGAACTGGAAGATTCTCTGATATTTTTTACAGCCCAGCTTTTGCTGTAATCTCCAGTATCCTTCGGTGCAGACATTTCAATTTCCTTTTTTACTGTTTTCCCTGCCTCTTTTACAGCAGTTTTCACCTTTTCTGCTGATACATCGGAGTATTCTTTTAAGGTATCCTTGATGGCATCTGCAAGTCCGTTAATCTTTACTCTTCTTGCCATGATTACCTCCTAGCCTTCTGGCACCTTATTTTCAAGGATTTCTTCTTATAATTCATGTGGTCAACGGATAAGATGTTGTAGATTTCTCCGTTAAACATGATGCGATACTCCGTGTTATTAATAAACGAGGCTGCCTTGCAGTAACGAATGGAAAAACTGATATCTGAATCATCAACGATAACACCTGCAACTGAGGTCTCTCTTCCACCTTCGCCACCTACTGTAGCAAAACAGGAATAGTATTCTATCCAGGCATTTCTTCTATTCCCGATTTCGTCTACTGTGACTTCGTTCTTTTCAACAGTTATCTTTACATTCAAAAGTGCAATATCCATCAGAACATCTCCTTTCGAATCCCGAAGAGCAAAGAACGAAGAGACAATGTAAGTTGTTTGTGGTCTGCTTCTTCACGGTTCTCATACAGATATGCAACTGCATACATAACGGCAATTCGTGAGTTCTTTTCTTCTGCAAACACGGAAACATCCTCACATCTTGCAACATCCATACAGATTTTTTCTGCTGCAGATATAAAGGCTTTCAGAAGTTCATCATCATCGTCAAAATCGACTCTCAAATAATTTTTCATTTCTTCAAGTGTTACGATTTCCATGCCATCACCTCACAAATTCGGGGTGCTATCCTTACGGTAACACCCCTACATTACTTACTCTTAGGCAGCAGAACCCGCTTTCTGTGCAAGAACTTTTACTGCCTCAGACAAAATAAGTTTCCCGTCCACTCTCTGTGAACCAAGGAAACCTACCTGTCCTGTTGTTGCATATAATTCATTAAGTCTTCTGAAAGAACGACCCTGTCTATCAGCAATCCAATAATATTTGAAATCACCGAATGCGATAGTCTTTGCACCTGCTGCAGCCGTAGGCATATATGCAGATGTATAAACAGGTCTTCCAAGTAACTTGTCCGGAGTTCCTTCAGTAAGTGCTGGCTGCCATAAGTACTGACCTGTGCTGTCTTTTAACTTACGAACAGCTTTTACTGTGGCATCATTTAAAATCCATACAGCATTTTTTCTGTAAGGTGTTTTTAAGCTGTAGTAAAGGTCAATGATTTCATCTGCTGTAATTGCGGTTGCAGATGCAGCAGTCACACCTACTTCAGCACCACCATTTGCTGCCAAGAAACCTAAAGGCTTACCGTTACCATCTCCTGTGAAGAATGCTTCTTCTTCACGAGAACCGATACGTCTTGCGAACTCTTTAGAGATGTAGTTCTCAAGGTCGAATACACTATCGTTGATAAGTTCTTCAGACACCTTGATAGTTGTACCAAGTTTGAAAGAACCGATAGTAACCTGTCCGAAAGAATCATCGGAATCTACATAAGGTCCTTCTTCATCAATCCAGTTGGCAGACCCTTTGGATGCCACAACAGGGATTTTTCTTTCCCCACTGGATGTCTGAATCACGTGTGCAAGAGAACGGAACATATTCTCTTCCTCTAACGCTTCTACAAGAGTACGTTCGAACTCATCCGGTACAAGGTAGCCACCTTCTGTATCAACACCTTCCTGTAAAGCATTCATGATTGCAGGGTTCGGAACTTTAGAACGCATTACATTCCAGAAGTTCTTGTGGTATTCCTCTGCACCTCTACCTTCTTTTTCAGTCTTTTCTTTACCACCGTTCATAGGCTTTGCTGTGATTGGTGTATTGATTGGCTTATTAAGTTCATCTTCCATAGCAGCCTCTCTCTGCATACGAGAGATTTCTCTGCTCATGTTCTCGATGTCCTTTTCCATACTCTGATATGTTGCGTAGTCCTCATCAGAAAGTACGCCCTTATCATTTTTGTGGGACTCTGCAAAGTTCTTAGCAGCAGTCCATGCTTTGTTTCTCTTATTCATCATTTCTAAAATAGTCATATTTCTATACCTCCATTAATTACATGAATTTTTTCATTGTGTTAAGGCGCTCCATGATTTCATCTACGGAATGTCCTTTGTTTTCAGGCTCTTTAATCTGAGCCTGATCAGTTACTGTTGGCTTTGTTTTCTGAACCTTCGCTGCGACCTTATTGAATAAGGCATTGTTTACAGCCTTTCTTGAAAACATCACCGTTGCCTCAGATGTATCTTCGCTTTTGCCATCACTGATTACGTCATCTGCAAAACCAAGTTCAATGGCCTTGTTGGCATTCATCCAGGTTTCAGAATCCATAAGATGAGAAAGCTTTGTACGAGATAATCCGGTCTTTATCACATAGGCATTGATGATGGATTCCTTCACTTCATCAAGCATTTCTATTGCTTTGGCAAACTCGTTGTGGTCACCAAAAGCAATTGTTGCAGGATTGTGAATCATCATCATAGACACAGGAGACATCAGCACTGTGTTACCTGCCATTGCAATCACGGACGCTGCACTTGCAGCAATGCCATCAATCTTGATGGTCACATTTCCTTTGTAGGCAGAAAGCATATTGTAGATTTGTGCTGCCGCCACACAGTCCCCCCCTGGGGAGTTAATCCAAACCGTAATGTCACCCTCACCACTGTTCAGTTCATCCTTGAAAAGTTGTGGAGTCACATCATCATCGAACCAACTTTCCTCTGCGATTGTCCCGTTCAGAAACAGAGTTCTCTCCGTTGTTTCCGTCTGATTCTTCCAGTTCCAGAACTTCTTTGTTTTCATCGGTGTTTTCCTCCTTTCCGTCACCCTCTTTTGCGAAAATGCCCGCATCCTCCAATTTGGTCATGTTTCCGTTAATGAGATATAAGTCACCGCCAAGTTCAGCAGGGATACGGTCTAAATCTTCAAGTTCTCGGATATCGTTGGCACTCATCCAACCGTTCTGTCTTCCAATGGCATATCCGTTCATACGGCTCTGATAGTCACCACGAAGAAGACCATCCACATTGAACTTGATAAACAGCCTACTTTTATCGCCACTTGGAATCAAAGAACGAATCATGGACTGTTCCCATCTGGAAACCCATGGATCCAATGTGTACTTCACAAATTCCAAGGACTGCTGCTCAATATTAGAAAAGCTCGACTTCTCAAGGTCTCCTACCATGTGAGGTGGGACTCTGAAAATTCGAGCAATCTCGTTAATCTGAAATTTTCTTGTTTCCAAGAACTGTGCCTGTTCTGGTGAAATAGATATCGGTGTATATTTCATTCCCTCTTCTAATACAGCCACCTTATGTGCATTGGAACTTCCACCAAATGTTGAAGTCCAACTCTCACGAAGTCTTGCCGGGTCTTTGATTGTTCCCGGATGCTCAAGTACACCACTCGGTGCAGCACCATTAGCAAAGAACTTCGCACCATATTCTTCACAGGCAATTGCCATACCGATGGCATTCTTAGCCATTGCGATTGGCGAATATCCTACAAGACCATCGAAACCAAGACCTGGAATATGAAGTACATCCGTACTTTCCAGTTTGACCATGCTCCCTTTCATAGTCGGAGCATCTTCTCTTGTAGTGTTGTAGGTATAATAAAGTTTTCCGTTTTCATCTCTGTCAACGGACATTCGGTTTGGCATCAGAGGATATAAAGCAACCACCTCTCCCTTACCGTTTCTGATTATCTGTGCATATGCATTTCCCCAAAGTAATAGATGTGTCATCAGAGTCTCTCTGAACACAAAAGATGTCATTTCCGGGTTCGGTTCATCATGCAATAAAAAATACAACGGATGGTCGATGGCTTTCTCTTTACCACCGTCATCGTTGTATCTATAAACATGGAGTGGCAGGCTTGCTACCGCTTCCGATAAAATCCTTACACATGAGTAAACTGCTGTCATCTGCATGGCAGAACGCTCATTAACTGGCTTACCGGATGTAGAACCACCCATTAAAAATCGATATGCACTTCCACTTGTCGCATTTGTGGGCTTATCTCTTGCCTTAAATATTCCAGATAAGATACCCATAAGTACCACTTCCTTCCTAGATAATAAATAAGCCTCTGTTGTCATAAACAGAAGCACTCGTATCTGTACCACAGCGAATGGCTCTATCAAGACCCATAATTGTTGCAATGGCACCGTCAATTTTTTCAGTTGATTTTTCTTTGTCTGCTTTTATGTTTCCTGCAGGGTCTGTTCTGATAAAGATGTTATCCATCATCCAACGTAGAACCGGATGACCACCATGAGCCATTCTCTGCTCCAGGGTCAGTTTCATCAGTTCCTTTGTTGGAGGAGACATATCCTTGAACCCTTGACCGAAAGGTACTACGGTAAATCCCATACCTTCCAGGTTCTGCACCATCTGCACTGCTCCCCAACGGTCAAATGCAATTTCACGAATATTGAATTTTTCTCCAAGTCTTTCTATGAACTTTTCAATATATCCATAATGAACAACATTACCTTCGGTTGTCTGTAAATAACCTTGTCTTTCCCACACATCATAGGGGACATGGTCCCTTCGGACTCGCAGTTCCAAGGTTTCTTCCGGTATCCAAAAGTAAGGAAGGACAGCATATTTATCATCCTCATCCATTGGTGGGAACACAAGCACAAAGGCTGTGATATCCGTTGTACTTGAAAGGTCAAGACCTCCATAACAGACTCGTCCTTCCAGATCATCTTCCGACACTGCGAAGGAACACGCATCCCACTTATCCATCGGCATCCATCTGACTGCCTGTTTTACCCATTGATTAAGTCGTAGCTGTCTGAAACTATTTTCTTCCCCCGGATTCTGCTTTGCTGATTCACAAGCAGCCTTTACCTTGTCGATTGCCACTGTAATCCCAAGAGATGGATTTGCTTTCTTCCAAACTTTCGGGTCTGTCCAGTCATCACTTTCTTCTGCACCATAAATAACTGGATAAAATGTAGGGTCAATTTTTCTTCCCTCAATAATATCCTTTGCCTTCTGATGTGTTTCGTAACAGATAGAATTTGTATCTGTTCCTGCTGTAGTAATAAGGAAATACAGTGGCTGCGTTCTGGCATCACCGCTCCCCTTGGTCATAACATCAAACAGCTTTCTGTTCGGCTGTGTATGAAGTTCGTCAAACACGACTCCATGAATATTGAAACCATGCTTACTGTAAGCCTCTGCCGATAATACCTGGTAGAAACTATTCGTAGGCTGATAAATAATTCGCTTCTGCGATGCCAGTATCTTTACTCTTTTATTTAGTGCCGGACACATACGCACCATATCGGCAGCAACCTCAAATACGATTGATGCCTGTTGGCGGTCAGCAGCACATCCATAAACTTCGGCACGTTCCTCACCATCTCCACAAGTAAGCAGTAATGCAACTGCAGCCGCAAGTTCCGACTTCCCCTGTTTCTTTGGTATTTCAATATAAGCTGTATTGAACTGTCGGTATCCATTCGGCTTTAACGTTCCAAAGATGTCTCTTATAATCTGTTCCTGCCAATCAATAAGTTCAAATGGCTTCCCTGCCCATGTACCTTTGGTGTGACACAGACATTCAATAAAAGAAACAGCATAGTCAGCCATCTCTTTATCGTAGACAGAATCCTTTGCTTTGAACTTTGTCGGCTTATATTTCTTCAGTTTTCTCAAGTGTCCACCTCCCAAATGGCAATCGAGTAGGAGAAAATTTCTCGATTGAGAAATTTTCGACCTCTCACACCACCGTGCGTACCGTTCGGTACACGGCGGTTCAATCAACTTAACATGTAACACACCTTTCGGTGTAGTAATCTAACATTGAGACTAATCCAAATTGGGTTAGTCTCTTGTTCGTTATAGCTACATTTACAGCTCCACATTTACATACATGTGCATATGCCCTTGTACAGTATGCTACTCTGTATGCTATATGTTTATTTATTCCCAGTTTTCTAAGGTTCTTCGCTCTATTCTTTGGCGTTTTCCAATGTTTCCAGATACACATTCGAAGTCTGTAGCGTATGTTGCCATCTAACTCTCGACATAGTTCTTTCATGCTGCCGATTTTGAAATAGTTTATCCATCCTCGGATTAACTGATTAAGTTTCTCAACCTTATAACTGTTACTGACTCCCCAGCTTCGGCTCGTCAGTTTCTTCATTTTCATCTTGAACTTTAGTACGGATGTCTGATGTGGTTTTGCCTTGTACTGTTTTGCATGGCTATCAAAGTAAAATCCAAAACCAAGGTATTTCAGTCCTCTTGGCTTGTCTATTTTGCTCTTTATCATGTTCACTTTAAGGCCTAGTTTTTCTTCAATAAAACGGGTAAGATTTCTCATCACTCGTCTTGCTGACATTTCACTTCCTACCATGATGATACAATCGTCTGCATATCTTACGAAGTTCAATCCTCGTTTTTCAATTTCCTTATCAAGTTCATTGAGCATGATGTTCGCTAAGAGTGGCGATAGGTTTCCACCTTGTGGTGTTCCTATAACCGAATCTTCGTATTCATCATCAATCATGATGCCACTCACCAAGAACTTTCGAATTATGGAGATAACATCTCCATCCTTGATAGTCCTTCCAATGAGTGTCATGAGTTTATCATGATTTACTGTGTCAAAGAACTTTTCCAAGTCAATATCCACAATCCAATCATTTCCGTCATTCATCATATCAAGTGCCTTTAGTATTGCCTGCTGTGCACATCGATTTGGACGGAATCCGTAACTGTGATTATGGAACTGTTCTTCGTAAATAGGTGTAAGCACTTGTGCAATCGCTTGTTGCACAAATCGGTCAGTTACTGTTGGTACTCCTAGGTTTCTGACTCCACCATCAGGTTTTGGTATTTCTACCCTTCGTACTGGTTGAGGTTTGTATTTCCTTGTCCTCAACTGTTCTTTGATGCTTTCGCCGTTTTCTGCAAGGTGTTCTTTTAGTTCTGTGTACTTCATTCCGTCCACTCCCTCTGCACCTTTGTTTCTTACGACTTGCAGATACGCTTGGTTTAGATTTTCATTTGAGAGTATCTGCTCCATTAGACTACTTGTGTCCATGCGTTGTTTCCTTTCCGTCTCGCTAAATTTGACCACCTTTAACCCATTTGGCAGATGTATGTCTTCTCTGCAATACGAGACTTACTCCAACTGATTGATTGTTCAGCCCTTCGCTCCATTCCCATTACAGGAACTTCTTCACTACTATGGCTTCTGCTGACTTCTCACAGTTCGTTGTTACTAGGTTTTACCCTCTGTGAGACCTCCACGCTTAAGGTGCACGCTCTTTCACTCCATATATCCGCCGCATTTACTCTGCTACTACAAACGTGGTAGTTATTAGACTTTGTTGTATTTAGCCAACTTATCTCTCGTAGCCTAGCCTTATATGCGATTTCTGTCCGTCGGACCAGAGATTTGCTTACAGCTTCCTTCAGATTCCACCTCACGATGAACACCCTTGCTGTTCAGCTATACATTTCCCACTACCTAGGCATGTTCGGGACTTACACCCGTTAGAGCGCGCCCATGGCGCGCAAACTAAAAATAAGACCATCTCTGGTCTTTTCTGTAACAAGGAACAGCCCCTCTTGGAGCCGTTCTGATTTATATTCAGTTTCTAATAATTTAGTTGTGACTGTATAAAAGGATACAAAGTGCCATCTCGGCTTCTTTGCAGGTCGGTTCGATGTCCCATCCTCTGTCATAATTTGCAACCCATTCGCCATCCATCTTTAGACTCAGCTTTGATATCCTGCCACCATTGATGCCAAACTGACTGTCCTCTTCAAATACCTTAATCCAGTAATGGACAGCTTTATAACTTCCATCCTTGCGTGGGATTCCGATTGTTCCTTCTTTCCACATGGTTAACCCTCCCCATACGTAATGAAATGTACATATTCACTGCGATGTTCTTCTATGAAAATCACCAGATCATAAAAATTCATTTCATGGGCAAGCCTCTGCACATAATGGATGTCAAACATATTGGTAAGACCTGTGCTGCGAACCGCAAGAATCTGTTCTTTTACTTTTTTATTCATCTTCATCACTGCACTCATCCTTTCCAAGTACCAGCTCTGCGAAAATCTTAATGTATCTGTCACATTCACTGCCTTCGGAATTACAAAGGGCTTCGAAGTAGAACTTTCCTGCATCCTGTCTTGTATCCCATACTTCTGTTTTACCGTAGCAGGTAACTTTTACAGTATCCAGCTTTCTGCAGACATCTTCTCCGTAGACAACGTTCAGTCCGCAACCGTTATCCCATGCAACCATGATACTGCCTGTATCATCAACACCTCTTACTGTTCCTCTCGTTCCAATCGGTGGTGCCTGCACATCATCCATTTTCACAAGTTCAACCCTTGCCCCTATCGGATAGGACTTTCTAATCTGTTCTACAATCTCTCTACTTGGAAATCTCATCTTCTGTACCTCCATTCTTGAATGCTGCCGAACCAGAAAGATTCTGAAGTAAAATCTTTCTTTCCACTTTGTACTCGTTTCCAATAAACCCAAGTCTTAAAAGGAAACATCTGAAAGCGTACTTTTCATTTTCTACTTCTTTTTCTTTAGCGGTAACCCTTTTCTGATTCTTCGCCATTTCGCAAAGTGCGTAAATGAAATGGGTATAGGCTCTGACTGCTTCCTCCTCAGTTGGTCTGATTCCAAACCAAGGAAAACTGACTGTTTCATCGTTTTCTTCAATCGGAAGTGCAGTGATATCCAATGCCTTTTTTATAAGGGTCTGTTTGGATGCCACCAGGTTCTTAAGATTTCCAAGTGTGTCTGCTGTGAAATAATCTCTTGGCATTGCAACCGTAAGACCAAGTTCTTCACACTTTGGTTCTTCGGTAGGTTTTTCATCCCATTCTTCTGGATGATTCCCTGTCGCCATCACGCAGGCATCAATTACCTTGCTGCTTGTGTCAATGTTCTCTGTTACATCGAACTCCAACGTTCCATCTTTTAATACCTTATATGTACCAATCTGATACGCTGCACTTGGCATTCCAAGGTATTTGGATTTTACATCCAGTTCTTTTTCGATTGCTTTGACCATGTCCTTTCTTTTTTCTCCCGTCACATTAAAATGTAATATCATACGTGTACCTCCTTTATTTTGCGGTACTACATATATCACTCTAAAGCACATAAATATCAAGCTATATATAAAATAGTGAATGTACTTTTATTCAAGCGATTTCTGTGCATAGTACACAATTCCCGAAAGTACAAATACTACATTTGGAAGAGCCACTCCATTACCCCACATTTTATATTCTGCCGAATCTGACTGTGGGGATTTCAGCCATTTTGTAATCTGACTATCTGATTTAGGTTTGACATTCTTACCCAGTGCATTAGCATGAGTCACAAAAACATCTCTCCACCAATCAATTTCTTTCTGACTTGGATTTTCTGTTTCCAGATCATCGCACCAGTCACTTGGAAAACCTTGTAGCCTTGCACATTCGACAGGAGTCAGCCTTCGAACAATATATTCCAATCCATCCATATCATTGACCACCGGAGGGTCTTTGTAATCCGTTGCTACTAAGGTATTTGCCAACTCTTCTTCTGCAGATGTAAAGAACGATGCTTTGCTTGAACTATAAGTTGGGACTGCTACAGCACTTGGTCCCTGTGCATTCAATGTAGAACTAATCCCATCATCCGTAATACCTGGAGTTCTTGCAAAATTCTGACCGCAGTTATAAGCCTCTCGGTCAATCGCATAAACCACAGCGTGTTTATCTACAGTATTCAATGTAAAAGAAACATCCTTGCTAATACCATCACCCTGTGGACCGTTCTCATCTTTTCTTCCAATCATAGAACCTTGTAGTGATACGACTGCCATTCCACCTTGATTGCAAGCTGGGTTTCCACCATTTGCATCCAGGCAACGTGAAGTTTCAGCTTCATAGAATCCACTGTATGGATTGTCTGATTTCATGGAATTACTTTCCTTTGCACAGATACCGAATGCTTTGGGAAGCTGTACCACAAATGGCTGATTGTTCCCACCAGTACCAAAAGTTGACGATACCGTCTGTGCCACCTCCAACGGTCCCGTATATCTTGAATCCTGGCTATGATTTTCGAACATTAAGCTGCCGACTGTTTTTCCAATGCTTTCTGCAGAATCTCCGGTAGTTTCTTTCCACGAGCAGCCGCCCTTCGAAGAATCCCCTGACATGCTTTCGGACTCAAATAATATTTTTCCGGCACACCCACCTGTAAAATCTGCGACAAGGTAGATACGTTTTCTTCTCTGGGGTACTCCCCAAAATTGAGCATCAAGCGTTCTCCATGCGATTGAGAAACCGTCTCCCACGATTTCTCCTGCCTGCCCCCACTTCTTAGGTCTAGAAATTGACAGACATTCATCTTTGATTTTGCAGATTTCTTGGAGGACTGCCTTGAAGTCTTCTCCTTTGTTTGAGGAGAATGCACCTGGGACGTTTTCCCAGACAATAAATCTTGGTTTTTCTCCATTGGTCTTGCACCTCATTTCTTTAATGATTCGTATAGCTTCATAAAACAGACTGGAACGTGAACCATCAAGTCCATCCCTTTTTCCCGCCACGGACATATCTTGGCAGGGACTCCCAAATGTAATGATGTCAACGGGTTCGACCTCTGCGCCATTCATTTTGGAAATGTCACCATAATGTTTTACAGACGGTAGTCTTTTCGTTGTGACCCTTATAGGAAAAGGCTCAATCTCTGATGCCCACAATGGGGTGATACCAGAAATCAAGCCTCCTAAAGGAAAACCACCAGATCCGTCAAACAAACTTCCTAGTGTTAATTTATTCTGTTTCATTCTCTGTTACCTCCAATTCACTGAAGGAATAACTCTGACCGTCACGCTCTACTGTTACATTTGCAGCAGAACCGACCTGTTCAATATATCTTCTTACAATTACATCACAGAACTTTTCATCAAGTTCAATCGTATGACAGATACGTCCTGTCTGTTCACAGGCAATCAATGTAGAACCACTTCCACCAAATGGGTCAAGCACGATGCAGTTGCTCATACTTGAATTCATAATCGGATAAGCAATAAGCGGAACCGGCTTCATCGTAGGGTGGTCACCATTTTTCTTTGGCTTATCAAATTCCCAGATGGTCGTTTCTTTTCTTCCCGAATACCACTGATGTTTCCCTTTCTTCTTCCAACCGAAAAGGCAAGGTTCATGCTGCCACTGATATGGACTTCTTCCAAGCACAAGGCTCTGCTTTTTCCAAATACAAGTACCGGAAAGATAAAAGCCTGCATCTGCAAATGCTCTTCTAAAGTTAAGTCCTTCAGTATCTGCATGGAACACATAGATACTTGCATCAGAAGCCATTACCTTTTCCATATTAATAAATGCATCAAGCAAGAACTGATAGAACGCATCATTTTCCATATTGTCGTTTTTGATTTTACCTGCGGAACCTTCATAGTTCACATTGTATGGAGGGTCGGTAACAACAAGGTTTGCCATCTTACCATCCATCAATCTTTCATAGGTTTCTGCTTTTGTACTGTCACCACAGATAAGACGATGATTCCCTAAGTGCCATACATCTCCTGCTTTGGAGATAGTCGGTTTCTGTAATTCCTCATCCACATCGAAGTCATCATCTTCAATGCCGTCTTTCACATCATCCTTAAACAAATCTTCCAGTTCTGCTGGCTCAAAACCAGTTAAAGAAACATCAAATGCCTCTCCCTGTAATGCCTCGATTTCAATTCGTAACAGTTCTTCATCCCAGCCTGCATCCTGTGCAAATCGGTTATCTGCAATGATGTATGCCTTCTTTTGTGCTTCGGTAAGATAATCCACAAGTACACATGGGACTTCTGTAATGTTTTCTTCCTTTGCAGCCATGACTCTTCCGTGTCCTGCAATGATATTAAACTCACTGTCGATAATGACGGGATTGATAAATCCAAATTCACGAAGGGAAGAACGAAGCTTTATAATCTGTTCCCTGGAATGGGTTCTTGCATTATTCACATATGGTATCAACTTGTCGATTGATACAATCTGCATTTCTGTTGTTGTCTTCGCCATGCTGCACCTCCATTAAAAAAGACCCCATTCAGCGAACTTCTCAAATCCACCAACGGAGTCTATATATTCTTTTGCCTGTCTTACGATTTCTGAATATGGAATACCATCAATCGTATCATCACCAATCGCACAGCTAAGGCTGACAGGCATTCCGGTTCTCTGTGCTTTTAAGAATGCATAGATATTTACAGATACATCTGCTTTTGATAAGTCTTTACCATGAAGACCTCCTCCTGTTACAGAGTCAGCCATATCAGAACCAAGTTTTCTGTTGGTAGCACCTGTATCTACATTTGTACCACCAGTCCAATCGCCCAGTGGATTGACTTGTGCATAATAATATCTGTGCTGTAAATCGCTTGTTTTTACATTGCTCTGACAGATGATAAGCCTAGCCTCATCAAGGATGTACTTTCCATCATAAGGATATCTGCTATAAATCTCTCTCGCAATTTTCGACATCTGCTTCTGTTCATCAGTAAGCGGCATACCTTTGAAGATTCCGTTATCACCACAACGATGTCCTTTCGCCTGGTTATCAGAGAGATGCTTATCCTGCGGAACAATTACAATGTCACATTTCACTTTGCCTGCGATACGTTTGATTGCACTTTTGATTCTGTTCGTATTCAAATCTGCTGTTGTTTCCACAATCGCATGGCAAACACCATGTCCAATCAGCACTTCCACAGCAATCTTTGGATTTTCTTCTGTTTTATATGCAATGTCTACGATAGCACCTGCAATTCTGTCTGCCACCTTGTCCGGATGGCTCGGATTCACTTTTTCAATCATAAATTACATTCCTTTCCTTGTTCTAAGCAGTCTTTCCATCACATCGTCCTGTGGAGTAGCTCCCTGCCACTCTACGGAACAGTTCTCTTTGACTACTTGAAAAATCTGATACCATATCTGATTTACCTGTTTCATATAGGTTTGGCTCATTGCAACATACGGACTTGCGATAGCATTTCCTGTGGTTGGATGCTTTGCAAGGAAACCATATTCAGAAATACATTCCTCACATTGGATCCATCTCGATACGCTCATCGCATACTGCTCAATCAACTGTTTATTTACAAGTCGTTCGCAGCCACGAGCCTTCAGCCATTCCCATGTTTCTCTGTACACATCTTCTGCACAGAGGTCTTTACCCATTTTTTGTTTTGCACGGAGGTATTCTTTAATAGGTGGCACTTCTGCACCTTCAAAAGCAGGTGGATCGGGTAACTCAATCACCTGTGCTGAAGTTCCATCGCTGATTTTATCAATCAGTGCCTTGGATTTACGTCCAGAACCTACTCTAGCACCTCCACGGTTCGTACCGTCTTTTGCCACTTTTCACACCATCCTTTCTGCCAGGGGTTAATACCCCGTTTGATTTCTGTTTTTTGTGCGTGTGACCCCCGCACCGTTCCCCGCCGACTATACTGTAGAGATTTCGACCGCCCCTACCCGTCAGTGGTTATGCCATCGGTCACCGTTCTCGGCATGAATCTTTGCATGACAGGATTTGCATAAGGCAATCAGATTGTTTCTGTCATGAGTTCCACCCTTGGATAAAGGTATCTTATGGTGTACTTCTTCTGTCTCCACAAGAACACCTTTGTCAAAGCACTGTTCACAGAAAGGATGTTCACTTACATATTTGTCTCGGATTCGTTTCCAAGCTCGTCCGTATCTACGGCGTACAGCAGGGTCTCTGTCATACTTCTCGTAGCGTTTGTTTTCTACCTTCGTGTGTTCCTCACAGAACCTACCCTCTGTAAGATTCGGACAACCGGGATAGGAACAGGGTCGCTTTGGTTTTCTTGGCATCTGTCACACCTTCCTTTCCATAAGAAAAGCCCTGCAGGAATGTCCCACAAGGCTTGGCTCTTATTATTCTTTTTTTGTCATTATAATAATATCAGATTTGGTTACTCTCATTCTATACATCTAACTCTCAACATTTAAGATGCTGTCGATTTCTTTTAATGCTGCATCATGTAAACGATAAGTATGCTGAATGCTGTAACCTAGTTCGACTGCTATTCGCTCCCAGGAAATAAAGCATAAGTAACGCTTTTCCAAAATAGTCTGATATTCAAGGCTTGAAACGGATTTTATCACATCCATGATTTCTCGTTTAAGCTGTACAAGAGCCATCATGTCCCTTTTGATTTCTTCCTGTAAATCTATAATCTGCAAAACAGCATCAGCCATACGAGAACCACCGCGGTTAGGGTTTCTTGGCATATCGCTGATTACTGCAGTGCAGCTTGTTGCTAAATCATTCAATGATTCAATCTGTTCTACCTTTGTTTTTATACTGGCATCAAGAAAACGAGCCTGTGAAAGATATTCTTTAGAAGTCATGGCCTTTCTCCTCTCGTAAAGTTCGAATTAAAAACTCTGCATCTACGGAGGTCAAAACTGAAAACCAATCTGACCTAAAGAAACGCTCTATAGATTTAATCTCGTCCTCATTACTGCTGTTGCGATAATCTCTTACTGCACTCAGCACAATAGCATTTGCTAAATTTTCATAAGGTGTCATTATCAGTACCTCCGATGATTTTTTCACTCGGATTGTCACTGATTGTCATTTTTTGTCTTAGGTTGTCTTATTTTTTCAAATCTGCCTTCACTGCATCAATCAATGCTGCTTGGGTAGTGTCCTTCTGTTCTAAAGCCTTTAGAATCTTTTCATCCACAGTTCCTTCTGTAATAATATGCTGGATTACCACAGTGTTGGATGTCTGTCCTTGTCTCCAAAGTCTTGCAACTGTCTGCTGATAAAGTTCAAGACTCCAGGTAAGTCCAAACCACACAAGTGTTTCTCCACCACTCTGAAGATTAAGACCATGTCCGGCGGAGGCAGGATGGATAAGTGCTACATCCAGTTCCTTTCCATTCCATTTTTTGATACTGGCATCCGTATCCAATTTTGCATAGTTCACTTTCAGCTTATCCAATCTTGCCATAATTCTTTCCAGATCATGCTTGAACCAGTAAGCCACAAGTATCGGTTTCCCATTAGCTGATTCGATAATGTCCTCAAGAGCATCTAACTTTCTGTCATGAATGTGAAGTACGGATTCATCATCAGAATAAATCGCACCATTTGACATCTGACTTAATTTTCCCGAAAGAGCTGCAGCGTTTGCGGCTGTAATCTCACCATCCGGTAACTGTAAAATCAGTTCTTCCTTTAAATTTTCATAACGCTTTCGTTCATCTTCAGACAGATATACAGGATAATTGGAAGATATGAGTTCTGGCATCAGCAAATGGTCTGTTGCCTTCATGGATATCGTAATATCCGAAATCTTCTCATATATCTGCTTTTCTGCATTTGGCAGTGGTTTATAACTGTAAACGATATGACCATTCATCTTGTCCGGTCTAAAATATGCTGTTCGATACTGCCCGATGAATCTTCCAAGTCTTTCTCCCATATCAAGAAGTCGAAACTCTGCCCATAAATCCATCAAACCATTGCTACTCGGTGTTCCAGTCAAACCGATTACCCTTTTTACTTTCGGTCTAACCTTCATAAGTGCCTTGAATCTTTTCGCCTGATGGTTCTTAAAGGATGAAAGTTCATCAATCACTACCATATCGTAGTTGAATGGAACTCCGCTCTGTTCCACAAGCCACTGCACATTTTCACGGTTGATGATATAGATGTCAGCCTCTGTATTCAGTGCAGCAAGCCTTTCAGCTTCTGTTCCAACCACGATGGAATATTTAAGGTCATTCAAATGCTCCCACTTTTCAATTTCTGCACTCCAGGTATTTCTTGCTACACGTAGAGGTGCAATCACAAGTGCCTTATGAACATCAAAGTAATCGAACATCAAATCATTTACTGCAGTAAGCGTGATACTGGTTTTCCCAAGTCCCATATCCAAAAGGACTGCTGCCACAGGATTTGTTTCGATATATTCGGTCGCATATTTCTGATAGTCGTGTGGGTTATACTTCATGGTTCACACCTCCAATCTCATCAATAATTTTATCTATCTGGTCTTCGCTATCTAAGACAAAAACCTTGAATCCAAGTCTTCTAAGAAGTCTGTGTCTTGCAAGCTGTAAAGGTCTTGGCTCTTCTCCTGGTGCTTTCACTTCCACAAAGCCAACCTTCCCATCCGGTAATAAACAGAGACGGTCGGGCATACCAGCGAAGGAAGGAGACACGAACTTTACTGCAATCCCGCCACACTTTTTAACTTTCATAGAAAACTTCTTTTCTATCGTTTTTTCTAACATTGTTACCCTCCATCAAATTTTAATGGTGGAAGTCGTGGAAGTCGTTTCTATAACTCCTCTTATAAGATTTTTTTCTGAAATTTTATCTATATAAGGACTTTCTGGAATTGAGTTCCACGACTTCCACCTTTTATGATTTAGTCAAGAAAATCTTCATTTTTAAGGGATAATCCACAAATCATATTACCCGCTTTCGTTTTCTTTCTAAGGAAACCGGACTTTTCAAGACCGGAGTAAAAGTCTGCAGTGCCTCTTGTGTACTCTCCTGTACGCATACAGTGAGCACGATAACTCTGATATAATTCTCCTGACTTCGCCAAGTAGCCTTCACCAAGTTCACAACACTCTTCAATAAAATGCCCAAGCCAGTCATTATCTGCACGATAAGCTTCAATGGCACTTGCCACACATGGAGGATTCTTAATCTTGTACCCCTTCGCTATAGCTTTCTTCGCACCATCAATAATCCACTGCATGATATATGAACCTGCGTTGGTATAAAGATAGTCAGAGTAATTCTTGATATCACCCGTTCCTTCAATCTTTGCATTGAACGGAATAACAATAAGTCTTCTCCATGTACCTTCATCATTGGCACCTACACGAGGTAAGTGGTTCGTGTAAAGTACAAGGGTATGGCTTGGAGTGAACTTGAATGGGTCTTTGTATTTCTTCTCTGCATAGATATCATCTGTAGAGCAAAGCTGTTTGATGACGGATGTGTTAAGACGCATTCCCTCTTCAAGTTCTGCTGCAATGATAAGACGCTTGCCTTTAAGTTCTGCCATTTCTGGTTTCACGTTTCTCTTGCATCCAATGGTCAAAGTATCTGCAGACATATTTCCTGCATAGGTTCCAAGGACCTTTGAGATGGTATTCCAGAATGTGGACTTACCATTTCGACCTTCTCCGTATGCAATGATGAGAGCCTCCATGTAAACCTTGCCCACAGATGCCATTCCAACAATCTCCTGTACATAATCGATTAATGCCTGGTCTTTACAGAAGAAAGTATCAAGGGCATCAAGCCATAACTGTTTTCCCTCATCGGATGGCGCACAGGTAGTCTGTTTCGTAATATAGTCGTTAGGATCAGGGTCTTTAAAAGTCCCGTCCGAAAGGCTATATGTAAAACCAGGTACATTAAGAAGTGTTTCATCCTTATCAAGGTCACTGACTTCAATGCCAAGCATAGGTTTCGCAGCCTGCAATGCTGATGTTACATATTTCATATCTCTTCTTTTCATGACAAACCCAAGGTAGGCTCTTGCAGCTAAATACTTCTGATAAAGTTCCAACTGTTCTCCCTCAAGAGTCTTTTCAAAACGCTTACCTCCGGATGCTGCCTCGTCTTCTTCAACACCAGTTGACACAAGTGCTTCCATTGCACGTGTTACTTCATCAAGAGCATCTTCAAGCTGTAAATCAAGGAACTCCTCCATAGCACCAATGGCCTGCTGTTTGGATTCGACCCAATACTCACCATTGAAGCGAAGATAATCAGTTGCTTCAGAATACACAAGTTCATTGCCATATTCACGGGTAAGGATTTTTGCCTGTCCGATATCGGAGTAATCAGAAGGTTTCAATGAGACTCTGTTGAAATCATCGTTATAGTCATCCGGTGCAACATACCCGTCCTGGTTCTGCACTCTTTCTGCGAACTTCACAGCACTTCCCCAGATAAGGTTCAATTCTTCCTGCTCCATCGGAGGGTCGCACTTCTTGGCTTCATCCAAGAAGATCTGGTGTGCCTTCTCGGAAATCCCATATCTTTTTAAGACTCTGCCAGCGAAACGGGATAATGTGCTGTTTCTTCTTCCTGCCGGAATAACATTTGACACAGGAACTTTACTGTCAGCTACTCTTCCGATGAAATTCTCAAGCGTATTCGTTCCGGTTTCCCAAATGCAATCATCCACCTTATTTCCATAAATGAAACGTGCAGCATCGGTCGCATTCTCATCAAGGAATGGGAACTTTCTCTGCATTGCCTTTTTAAGAGCACTGTATTTTTCAGCATCTGTATAAGAATCACAAAGAATGTAGATGTGATACTTTGGTCTTGCAGCTCTTCCATCTTTGGAAATCATGTTGTTTCTACTTGGTACGATTGCAAAGGTAAGTCCTGCAAGTTTTTCTGCCATACCTTCTGGCGTAATCCATTCAGCAGGATTTTCCGAATGGTCGTTATCGTTATCCATCACAACCACATTGGATGTAATAAAATTGCTGACCCCACGATAGTTATTGACAAACTCACCACACACATGGTCAAATGCCACCGCTCTTAATAACTCGTCCTTTGTTCCGATTTCATGACGGTTAGGATACACACAGTTTTTCTGATTTCCGCTACAACCTGCGGTATAAATAACGTACTTATTATTCATAGAACACCTCCGTACAGTCTGAATCAAAATATCTGATAGTCTGATTTCTTTTCTTTGCTGTTTCGATTTCCACTGCCATGCCTTTAGACACCGTTTCTCCGAACACCCATAATTCCTTACATTTGCTAAGAATTACTTTATTCATAAACATAGCAAGCTCTCTTTCCTGTGGATTTTCATCATCCATGAACTGTGGAAGAAGCAAATGTGGAGCAAGTGGAATACAGTTCTGTTCTACTGCGAATCTGCAGTATTCACGAGCCTTTATGGTGTTATTTTCCACATCCCCTGCATATGGAGAACAGACATATACAACCGGCTTGAATGCCTTTTTTCTTTCTTCTCTTTCCACCTGAGACAATGCCTCATAGGTGGTTGGGTCATAATACCCTTCGCTGTTATATTTATAGATACACATACAATCACCTTAATCTTTCTTGTAAAAATCACATTCGTACCCATCGGCACGTAGATTCAATCCCTCTGCCCAGGGAGGAGTTCTTCCCATCTGCTCACATACTGCAGACAGGGACATTCGTGGGTCTGCTTCGATGATGATTTCATCATGCACATGAGCAACGATGCTGCAGTTACGCAATGTCATCAGTGCGTAGCAAAGAACATCTCTTGCTGTTGCCTGTACAATGTTTTCCACGAATTTTGGTCCATAACTTTCTAATCTCTCCCACTTTTTCGTAGAACCAACGCCCTCATAAGTGACTGATTCCCCGCCGAAGACATTTTCTCCGATTTTGGGTTTCACGTATGATAGCTGTCTTCCACTTGGAAGTTTTATAAATAACATCCCACTTTTGTAACAGATTTCTAATCCATAAAGACTTACGGATGTTCTTTCCTTAATTACTGTTTTTACAGCACGGTCAATATCCCACCAGAACTTGGTTATCATAGGATTTGCTGTTCTCCAGGCTGTCACCAGATCCTGCAGTTCATCCTCTTGTAATCCCATCTCAAGGGCACCCATAGCTTTAAGGGCACCGACACTGCCACCGTATCCTAATGCCAGTTCCGCAATTTTGCCCTTCTGTCTCAAATTTCCGTTGATGCCATTCTTCTCAACCGGAACACCGAACATCTGTGATGCCGATGCACAGTAGATGTCTCCACCACGGTCGAATACATCCAAACGCCACTGTTCTCCTGCGAACCATGCAATCACACGGGCTTCGATTGCAGAAAAGTCAGCCACAATATATTTGCACCCGCTTCTTGGAACAAATGCTGTACGGATAAGTTCTGATAATACTTCCGGTACTGAGTCATATAAAACTTCCAATGCATCGAAGTTACCACTGCGAACCAGTTCACGAGCCTCTTTCAAATCTGAAATATGGTTCTGTGGAAGGTTCTGCAACTGAATGAGTCTCCCGCTAAATCTTCCGGTTCTGTTCGCACCATAGAACTGGAACATTCCTCTGGCTCTGCCATCTTCACAAACTGCATTCTCCATTGCCGTGTATTTCTTTACAGAGGACTTCGCAAGTTTCTGTCGAAGGGTTAATACTTCCGCCAGTTCCTTTGGAGCATCTTTTAGTAATGCTGCAACTGCTTTTTTATCAAGGGTATCTGTTTCCATCCCCCTTTCTGCAAGCCACTCCTTCATCTGAAGTACGGAGTTGGGATTTTCCAACCCTGTAATGTCACATAACTGTTTCATGATACTGTCACGTGAAATAGCATCCATTTCAATGGCCTGCTTTGCAAAAACCATATCAAGGCATATCCCTCTGTCGTTGATTTCCTGATCAAGGTGATACTCATCCCAGACCATCTTTGGCACAGGAAACTTCATCAGTTTCTGCTGTATCTGCATTTCTGCCTCAACGTCACGTAAGTTATATGCTTTGAACTTCCCCCACTTTTCCATATCATGAATCGGAAGATTTCTTGTTCTTCCGCCATTGGTCTTCGTTGGATTACATGGTGTACAGAAATATTTGATTAGCTCTTTTCCTTCTGATAGTTTCTGTTTTTCAAGACCAAGAACAGAGCCTGCACCTTCCAATGAAAGTGGCAGTCCCATGTATGCCGCCCATATCATTGAACATTTCCAGGCATCCGGTTCAAGATAAGTTCCGGTTTCATAACCTAGAAATCTCGATAGACAAATACGTTCGAACTGTGCATTAAAAGCCCACTTCGTAACAGATTCATCTTCCAAAGCATCCAGCACTTCTTTGGGTATGACTTCCCCACTTGCTAGGTCAATTACGGAAACGGCACCTCCATCAACGGAATACCCAAACAGCAATATTTCAAAATCCGAAGAAGATACATATTTGTAGACACCGGATTTTCCGAGGTCTACGCTGCTGTAAGTCTCAATATCTATACTTAAACTTTTAATAAAAATCACCGTCCTTACACGGACAGGGTAGCAAGTGTTACTCGCTACCCTTATCCTTTTATTGACTTATGCTAAGAAATCATCATCGCTGTCTGTTGCGAAGTCATCCTCTGCACGGGCTTTACCACCTAAAGGTTCTCCATCTCTGATTTTCTGTAAGTTGTTAAGACCACAGGCAATTCCACGATTTCCGTTGGAATTGAAGGCATAGAAGTTGATGCTGGCACGACCATAAACGCCGCTGTAGACTTCACTTCTGTCTAAGATTACCTGTCTGTCGGCATCGACAATTCCAGGTGCTGTCGCACTGTTCGCATTCACGAAGTAGGAATTTGCGTATGCAGGGTCATCTGGTCTTTCTGTGTCACCATCACGAAGAGGTGTCTTGATTACAGAAAGTGCAGGAACACTTCTGCCATTTCCTTTTAATTTGCTTTCACCTTCGTGGTACGCAGCCTCGATTGCTGCTTTGATTTTTGCAACTGTCTTTGTATCAGACTTAGGGATGATAAGGGATACTGAGAATTTTGGGGTTCCACCGTTAATGCTCTTCGCTTCCCATACATTTGCGTATGACCATCTTGTGTCAGGTCCTGTGATAACTTTCATTGGATTCATAACTTTATTTGACATATATTTGTCCTCCTTAAATTTCATTAAAATCGTCTTTTGCTGTATTCATTGCCGGTCTTTTATCGCTTTCCGGTACAAGCGTTGGTTTACCCTGCGGCTTTTCAATAAGTCTGCCAAGGATTTCTTCGAATTTCTTCTTCCCAAGAACTGAGGTCATTGCTGTAACACCAAGCAGCTTTTCTTCATATGGATTAAACCCTGCTTTTTTGACAGCTTCTGCAACTGCAGTTTCATCGGTATATCTTCTGTTGGAGCGTCCCTCTACAAGTTTCCAGCCTGTCCACTCTTTTCCACTGACCGCAAGTTTCAAAGCATACTCCTTGATGTCAGAAGCCCAGGCTACTAATTCATCTACCTTCGACAAGATGACTTCGATTTCGTCATCCTCCAATGTCACAGGCATTTCAAAATCGTATCTGGCAAGTTCAAGATTGTACTCGGCTCTCTTTCTGCAGGTAGCCTTTGCCTTACAGAACTGGCAATGCTCTCCGGCACAGAACTCACCCTCCCCTGCATATGCAAGTTCTGCTGCTTTCGCAAGAACTGTTTCTGCCCAGGTGTAAAGTTCTTCTTTTGTAATTGTGTAAGTACTGCAGGAATCTCTTCTTGGCTGGAATATAGTCATGCTGACAGTTTCAATGTCATATATTCCATCGAAGAGTTCCAAGGCACCGATGCCATAGCACATCATCTGACTGTTGTTTTCAGATTCCACCAAGATGCCTTTTCCGTGCTTATAGTCAATCACCGACAAAGTTCCATCGGCTATGATGACACAGTCACCAGTTCCGAACCCTTCCTTTACAAATTTTGAGAAGTCCAATCTCTGTTCTATAAGTACGACCGGGTCTGCACAGTTCTGTTTTGCCTTTTCGACCTGTTCCATCACATAATCGGCATACATCTCTGCACAGTTCTCCATCTCTTCATCATAGTAGGTTAAGTTCTCGGTTGGATCCGTTGTCTCCATACCAAGAGCCTTCTCTAACTTGTACTGACAAAGGGAATGTGCATCTGTTCCTTGCTTTGCGTAGTCACTGCTTGTATCTTCGTACTTTTCACAAAGTCTGGCTGAAGGTGGACAGGCTATCCATCTGTGGCTTGCTGATGCTGAAAGTAATGCATGTTTTCCCATTTACAACACCTCCGCATCTGCAAGCAGAGCCTTGTAGTTTTTAGGGTCAATATCTGACAACTTGTTTGCTCCGTATTTAATAAGAAGCTCTTTTACCTCTGCCGTATGACCTTTGCGAGACTTGTCTGCAAGCACCGCTCTGACCTGTTCCAATGTTAAGGTCGGTTCTGCTGATTCAATTTTCTTCTCTTCGATTGCTGCCGTTTTCTTCGTAGCAACCTTCTTTACGGGTTCTGCTGTTTTCTCATCGGCCAATAGCACATCTGCTACAGTCTGTAAGCTGTCTGCAAGAGTACGAACTCCGTCAATCACCACCAGCAAGTTATCTGCAAGATTCTTTACATCTTCAATAACTTTAAGCACTAGCTTCGCTTTACTCATGCCTTTACACCTCCTTCTGAAATTTCGTTGATGCTGACTGCCTCAACGCTGTCACCAGGAACAAGGATTGTGATTCTCTGCTTACCACCGAAGAGAAATCTTAAGAACTTCTCACGGACAGTGATATTGCGGAAACTCACAATGCCATCGTTCCTCGGCTTCTTGGAAACACTAATTAAAAGTTTGTGTCTCATGTTCTTACCGCCTTTCCGAAGAACTTTTGCTGTTCTTCGGTATACGGACATTTCGGGGGTGTTTTGGTGGGGTGTTATTTAAAATTTTTCAAAAACTTTTTTCTTGCCCCTTCAATGGACTCCATCACTGCGTGGTGTTTGATGCCTTCACGTCTAGCGATTTCTCTCATTGAAAGACCATCTGCTAACATAAGAAGTCTGCGTTTTTGCACTTCTGTTAAAGTATCGAATGCTGCTCTAACACGAGCATCTCTGTCGATACTTTCATCCATGCACTCATGGTAATCTTCTTTTCCGTACTCTTTGCCTTCATATGTGATGGCATCAAGGGAATAACAGTGGCGTCGTTCCTTTCTTTCAAGACTGCTTTCGTCTCTTCTGGAATCCACAATTACTGTTCCGATTTCTTCGCTTACTTCGATTTCTACTGATGTTTCGTCTACAAATTCATACTTGATTTTCATTGATTGTCCTCTTTCCGCCTTGGCTAACACCTGGCGAGGACAATCTCATCGACGCATGACAAAAGGACGAGATTTCATATTTACCGAGAATCCCCCTACGGGAAAAATCAGTAAAATATGTATCCTCGCCTAAATGTCGCGCGCCATTCTCGGCTTAAAATATTTTTATTTGAGCAAATGCTCAGATGAATCATCCAGATATAAATGGTTCATCTCAACATATCCTCTGGTATAATTGTAAAAAATGTTGTATGATATATTCAAACCTCATATCTATCTATAAAAACGCATAAATTATGCAGAAAGGATATACACGTATGCAGAATCTAGATATCGATAGACTTACAGCGAATATATACAACTTAATGCAGTCATCAAATACGACACAGGTAAAACTAGCCGATGCCATTGGTATGACTCAATCCAACTTAAGCAGAGCACTGTCTAGCAAAGAAGGTCAGTGTTTCACACTAGAACAGGTTTATAAAATCTCACAGTATTTTAATGTCTCTGTTGATTCCCTCTTGGGCGAAGAAAAACCAATTGTCAGCACAGAACGTGAAATCTGTGAACTTTTCACTCAGCTAATAGAAAAGAGACAAATCATTTGTACAAAGGCAACCCATGAAGATGAAGTGTACACCCCTTACATGACTGAGCGTCTTGACATGGACTGTAATATCGAAAAAATAACTAGCGAATATACATCATTTCATTTCCCTAACTTTGAAAATCCAGGTCCTCTTGACCGCTTTACGGAAAGCGAAATTGATGATATGCGTAATGCTGCCCTTTGGGGTGGAAATTCCCATTATGCCAATCAGCAAATCAACAGCTTTTTCAAGAAATATTTGCAAATATACGAAATGTATTTGCACAATCACCTTACCGAAGAACTTTTCCATGAAATCACCGGAAAGTTCCTTGATGATTTAAAATAGAAGAAGCAAAAGAAAAAAGGCCTGACAAAATACAGGTGATATTACACCTATACTTCGTCAGGCCTTGGTAGCTACTGTTAATGTGCTCCTATTTGCTCAGTACGAATTCGCTTTGCATGAAAGCTGACAGCAACAACTGCCTTACAGATCGGGCATTTAATTTTAATGATGCCTTCTGTGTTGGGGTCTGCGTCAAATAATCTTCTGTTTTTACAGCACGGGCAATGTACTCTTACTTCCTCGTTCATGGCTCACCCTCCATTCAATTTCCATAATAATATGGAGAGCGATAATATGTGCTTTTGTTCGAGACCTTCTTTGGAACCTGCTCTTCAGCAGCATCCCTTGTCAGATACACTCGATTTCGTCTTAAACGTATAGCACCACCAGTTAGGAATCGTAGTACACAAAAGTCTCCGTGAACTGCTGCCACTATCACTTCTGTGATAATGCGATTGCTTTCAACAATAAATACGTGTGAGCCAACCTCTAATCTCTTTTGCATCGTTTTCGCCTCCTTGATAAGAAGGCCAGCTAAAGGGAAACAAAACTGACCAATCATAATTATTGTTGTTTCTGTTTAACATTTTTCCTAATGTAGCGACGCTCTTATTATACGAACACCTGTTCGATTTGTCAATTAGAAGCCTGACATACAAATTTCTTTAATTGTCATCTGTTTTACTCTGTATTTATTGTATGTTAAGTTTATAAATAATAAAATTTCCATAAAAAGACCCCTTATATATCAGTATATAGTAAGGGGTTTTGTATTGTTTTTATATTATTTTAGTGCTATAGTAATATGTAATATAAAGAAAAAGATATTTTATTATTTAACAATAATATATGTTGTCATTTTTTCACTAATACAACATTGATTGCAGACATAAAACGGAGGTGCCTTATGAAAAAAAATCTTGATTTTTTTATAAATAATTTTTTTGAATACGAAAACACACCTTGCGAATGCAGAAAAGAAACCATTTTCTCTGCTCCTGGAGAATCACCACATTACAACTTAAAGGTCTGTTCAACTGGTGGTGAACCTCTTCGTTTTTCGTATGCCGCTCAGAAAGGTCTTAATCTTTCTGGAAATGCAGGTGGAATTATTTCTGAAAATATTTTAGGACAGCTACTTGCCATTCCAAATAACGATATTGATGCTGCGCTGCGCTTCTTCGAAAAATACGGCTTTTTATTTCCAGTAAATAACGATGCCTATGAAAACATTGACTGTACAGCTTTACTTACTATTATCAACAGAATCAAAGCAACTGTAACATTGATGGGTACTATTGCAGGTAAAAGAGATTATACAAAAATGCTTATTTGCACCACTTATTTATTATATTCAGACCCTGTAATGCTGGAATTTAACAATGGAAATTACTGTACTCATATACATTCTTTTACCCAACTTCTTCGTGATTATAACATCATGCCTGATCTTAGTCGGAATCAAGAGTTTTTCGATAACGAATGTATTTCTATCGAAGATACTGTTATAAAAGGGATTAATAAATTAGACATTCAGGAATTATGTGGAATGGGTGATGGAAGTGGTATATTAGGAGTTACCGGTAGTCGTGACCCGTTCTTTAAGAACTTGTTTGCCATGTACTCAAACTTACCAGCAAATGACCCTAATCTGCGAATAATAATCGATTTCTATTATAATTATCAACGAAATGTTGGTATTTTTAATAGCGTAGAAGCAACACGAATTTCTTATTATTCCACACCTAGAAGAGATAACTTTGGTCCAGAGTTAAAAGAAGCGTTATTGAAGGTAGCTCATATAGTTATTAGTGAAGAACTCAATTACCATCTTAAAAATATATCACCTATATTTAATCACGAAACCATGGCACCATCTTGGAAATTAAACAATCTTTTAGAAGCCCTGTATTTTTCCATCTTTTACATGAAACCAGGAATAGAACTTTACAAAGAATGTGAAAATCCAAACTGTAAGCACCAGAAATTCTTTTTAATTAATGCCACCGTTACGAACAAAAAATACTGCTGCCAAGCTTGTGCGAATGCTGCTGCTCAAAGAAGAAGTAGACAAAGAAAACTCACTCAAAAATAAACAAAGACCTTTACTACTAAATCATAGCAGTAAAGGTCTTTACTCTTTAAGATTTTGGTGCTGAAATCAATCCTCTTGACAACAGCTTTTCGATACATCCAGCCAACTCTTTCTTTTGTTGTTCCGGTGTACCAATGTAATTATACATAAGATATCTCGTATCCATTACTATTCCCTGAATACGTTCAAAATTTTTCATTCTTGGATTCTCCGGGTCATATCTCCAGTCTCCAACTGCTTCTCCAATGTTCCCCATATTACTTGATAAATGGAACAGGTTATCCGCTTTATTGTATGGCATAATAAAACAGTTAAATAATTTTTCATTTGGAACACTTTTAGCACGTTCAAGATACTCACCGTATGTAATCTGTTTATTAATATCAGTACCATTTGGCAGATGATCAGGATTCCCAGTCCATCCATATCTATAGCACTTAGCATCAATAACGTAATACTTATCACCATAAATCATAATAGAATCGGGATATAAAGGTCTTTTTTCCTTGTTTCTTCCGTAGTCTAATAACCACCTTGTTCTCGGGAAATATTGTTCTTTGTCTTCAATTCCAAAAGCCTTATCAATCATCTTTTCCCAAACAGCCTCAAAATGGTCGGTTCCGAAATAATATTGTGTATCGGAACTATCTGTATCAAGGTATTCTAACATCGATTTCATTGCCCCGAACAATTCTTGTTCGGTATCATTGTTAGTATTCGCAAGTTTCTTTGATAGAATATAAATAGACTCCTTTATACCAGGATGTGCACCTGGTTTTTCCGGCATAAAAGGAACATACAACCATCCTAATTTCTCAAATGCTTCATATACGCAATACTGATGAATTTGCGTAATTTCTTTATTAGCATTTGGTGTAGATGAACGCACGGTCATATTTGTAAAAATCAGTGAACCATTTTTTTGCACAAGTGCTCTCTGGTCTTTTACAGTACGTGACCACGACGTTCTCCCTTTTGTATCTGTTTTATATTGTGGGTCTGTTTCAATATAGTAACGCCCAGCTCTCAGAAACCCTCTTACAATGGTCAGATATGCGTGAATTGGAAAGTCTACAGTTCTAGGTGCTTCAAACTTTGGTGTATCAATTACTTTATCTTCTTTCATAAACGCAGCCAGTACGCCAAATAAATTATTAATATCCATTCGCAAATCATCATCGTTATCCGGAAGTTGATATCCTATCGGAAAATAAATGACTGCATCATCCGTATCTGCCTTTACACCCACAAAACTATCTCCATCTTCATTGGTATTTACGTGGCATCTGTCTCGCAAGTTTTTTGTTAAATCCATTAGCAGTCACCTCCTATTTCTTCCACTTATACTACTGTTGTGGGTATAGTGATTCACGAACAGTCTGTTTGAAAATCTTAAAACGATCTGGACCACTATTGTAAACGAATGTATGAATTACTTTTTCTAAACTATCCATGTTCTCTATATCAAATAAAGATTCTGGAGTAAATTTAAAAGCATCATCCCACAAATATTTTATAACCTTTTCTGGAAATTTTCGATTATCCAATAGTGCCTTTCGTAAAGCAGCCAGTCTCTTTTCTTGAACATCTGTAATGTTGCTTTCTGTTTCATTTTTTATAAGTTCATTGTATTCTTTTAATACCGTATCATATCCGTCAGAAGGCTTTGCAGCATCATTGAACAGTAGGTCATTTTCATG
Source organism: Faecalimonas sp. (assembly GCA_045630205.1). GTDB lineage: Bacteria > Bacillota > Clostridia > Lachnospirales > Lachnospiraceae > Faecalimonas. Next base: position 68,405 of record JAZQSP010000066.1, read on the forward strand.
AATAAAATATACTCCCAAACGTTTATCTTCTGCAGAAGCCATTTTTGCTTTATTTCCAATAATAACTTTATTAACAGTCTCACAAAATCTTCTCCATGTCACACCTGTATCGAGTACAACTGCATCAGCAAGTGATTTGCGTACATTTGTAAAATTATTTTCTATAAGACGCATATGCCATCTTCGCTGGAAAGCCGTATCCAAAGTAAATACATTTTGGTCGGATGTATTCATCGTTCCTAAAACAGACAGATTCGATGGAATTCTAACCAAATGTGTAGCATCATTATATACAACTTTTGCTATGTTTTCATTTGTGACACCGTATTCACTTGTTCCTACCGGATATTTAATTCCATTAATGGTTTTCTCACTGACTGTTCTATCCAATAATTGAAATACATCACCAAAAATAGCAGGGGCATTACCTCGATTTATTTCTTCAATAATTAGTACATACTTCTGTTTTGGATTGCGATACGCTGCTTTTAAGATATTTGTAAATGGTCCCGGTGTAAACTCATAAGTAACCATTTTATCAACCGGGTCAACAACCGGAAGAATTTGACCCATAAAATCCGCATTTGTATAGTCTGGGTGAAAAACAAGTCTTTCTACATTTGTATCGTCATCGCAATACTCATGTTCTATAGTCCAGCTTTTTCCCGAACCTGGAACACCATACAAAAGAACATTTTCACCCTCTGGTATTCTTTTTGATTCGTCTGGTAAAATATATGTATCTTCCTCATCTCCATCAGATTCGGCTTCTACTGTTGGGGTCACTGTACCCTGCAACATATTTAATTCTACTGCTTTTGCAAATTCTTCATTAAATGTGAAGCAAATTTCATCTGTATACGGTACATCTATTTTCTCTAATACATTCCATAATACTAATCGAGTTAAGATTCTGTCACTTTTCTTCGGATGATGAATTTCATCATTTTCTCTTACTGCAATCAATCTATCTCTTATCTCAGTATACTGTGAATCAAGTAAATATTCAGAACTATTAATAAAACATGACCACTCGGATTTAGAAATATATCCCTCAAGTTCTGGTTCTGACAGTAATTTAAATAAAATCAAGTATGGACGCAGATTTCTACCATATTTCTCTTGTTTCACATTTATTCGAATAAGAATATCCAACAATAATTGATTTTTTTCATCTAATGTTAAATTATCTTCCAGGGAAAGCTTTACCTTTTCAGTTTCAGTCGGTATCTCCATCAATGTGAATGCTGAAAGGAATTCTTCACCCATATCAGACACTTCAAAAATTGTTTTATCCTCATCTACATAACGAATAAATTTCATTTCTCTTAATGTAAGCTCTGCATGAGTGTCTCTTTTATCTTCTGACCACTCTCCCCCTCTTTCTTGTGCAATTCGTGCTCTTGCAACAGGAAAAATAGTATCCTTTCCATCAGCAGATGTCATAGGTTCGTTTTCTTTAACCACACTAAGTAAATAATAAATGTATTCTAGGCTTGTAAAACTAGTCTGCAAAATAGTTTTATTAAATTCTTTTGTACCTCCAGCCATAACTACACCTCCCTGTTTACAATCGGCTGTAATAGTTTCTTAATCAATAATGGTGGTATCCCTTCTCCTATTACTGTTCTAATCAAGTTGTCGGTTGCCCAATCCGGAATGTTCCAATCTGTAGGCAAACTAGACACAATCATTAATTCATATATTGTAAGTACTCTTGGATTGGTATACATCATATCCCCTGCAGAATCATTTTTCCATGGACGACCAGGATGTACATTATTCTGTGACCCTATTCGAAAATTATATGTTGTAATTGTTGAACCAGGTTTATCCCAAAACATTCTGTGATACGCTGTATCATAACCTTTTACTCTTTCACCATTTAGTTTTTTGGGATAATGAACAGGATTATCGTATGCCGTATTTCCCGTTGGAGTATATAACATACATTCGACATTTCTCCACACATGAGTCATAGGCTGATGCCATTTATGAAAAGAAAGTGCCTCCTCTGTATTCTTTGGTAAGATATTACGGAACTCTTTTTCTTTTATATTAGGCCACAAGTCCGGAATACCTTGGAACGCTTCATTTAACGTAACTTTCTTTTCTTCTTTTTCAGGAAAAACCCACTGTTTTCCTGTACTCTTATCTGCACATAAAAATATTGCTCTCCTTCTCATTTGGGGAACACCGTAATCCATTGTATCAATAACTTTATTGTCATTTATGTTATAGTATTCACCAATTCTCGCTTCAATATATTCTGGTATTTTAATTTCTTTCCCTTGATACGAAATAGGGGTGGTAAGTTGCTGCGTAACATTTTCAATTAAAACATATTTTGGTCTTAAATCTAAAATGGCATCTACTGCATATTTAATCAAACTATTTCTCTCGTCATAGGGATTCATTTCTCCTGCAATGCTCATGCCTTGACACGGTGGTGTTGCAATCAATAAATCTACCTTGTCTTGTTTTGCAATCGAAATAATCTTCGAATATATCTCTGGATTAGTTATATCCCCCGTAATCATTGTAGTATCCGGATATAAGTGTTTATAAAATTCAGCTCTCTGAGGAATCAACTCATTTGCAACTGCAACATGAATTCCCAGATCAGAAAAATATGTTTCTGCTATTCCTACATTTGAAAATAATGAAACTGCTCTAATCATTTTTTCCTCCTGAGATTAAATTTAGTTCTGCAACAATCTTCTTGATTAATAATGGCGGAATTCCCTCTCCAATTACTTGTCTAATAAGCTGTGGTGATGCCCATTCTGGAACATTCCAATCATCCGGCAAGGTCATAACACGCATCAATTCAAAAATTGTTAATACTCTAGCATCTGAAAATATACCGTCTTCTTCCGTAGGTCGACCTGGATGCACATTCTGAAACGAAGATATTGTATGATTATATGCCGTAATAGTTGGTGCCGGTCTATCCCACTCCATACGCATATATGTTCTTGGTGCCCCACCTACCATAGTTCCATCTTTTTTCTTAGGAAAATGGACCGCATTTTTTCTTGCACTTCTACCTTCTGGAGTATGCATCATTACTTCTACGTTTCTCCAGACATGTTCTCTCGGGCAATGCCATTTTGATATTTTTAATCCGTTCTCTTTTTTCTTTTCGTAGTCAGGAAAAATATATCTGTATTCTGGTTCCTTAATCAATGGATCCAAGGAAGGCAAATCCCCTATCGCGTCCCTCAAAGTCACCAACTCCTCATCCTTTTCAGGGAACGTCCATATAATCCCTGTATCTTTTCTAGATAGTAAAAATATGGCTCGTTTTCGTTGCTGTGGGACACCATAATATTTGGAATCGATAACTGGCTGCTCGTTAAAATTATAATATTCACCCAACCTCTTTTTTAAGTAATCGGGTATAAGAATATATTCACCCTCATACTCTATCTTAGTTTTTAATTGCTGCATTACGTTCTCAATCAAAACAAATTTAGGTTTAATTCTAAGAATCATCTCAACTGCACTTGTAATAAGAATATTTCTAGAATCTTTAGGGTCTTTCTTCCCAGCCGGACTCATTCCTTGGCATGGCGGTGTTGCAATAATAAATTCAACATTATTTTCTATTGCAGCATTACACGTCTCTTCAAATATAGAATCATCCAAAATGTTGCCACATATCATATGACAATCCGGATATACATCTTCATAAAACTTTGCTCGTTCTTCTAAAACTTCGTTAGCTACAACAATATCTATCCCAACTTCTGAAAGATATGTCTCAGCAATACCTACATTAGCAAACATAGATAATCCGTTCATTATTTCACCTCATCATTAGTTTGATATTCTAGTAAATCGCTTATGTCGCATTCCAACACATTACATATTTTATCTAAAGTATCAATATCAATTTTCTTAACTTTTTCATTGTATAAATCACCTATCGTATTTGGACGGACATTTGTAAGTTCTGCAAGTTTCTTTCTTGTCATTTTTTTTCGTCCTAAAACTTCTGACAATTTTATTTTAATCATAAAAACCTCCAAATAACAGATACTGTTATTTTTTATCATATGCTGGTTAAATTATAACAAACCAATGATACCACACTATTACTTTTTTTGCAACAGTACGGACTTTATGTAAAACAAAAGTTGAGGCTAAACACTTAATGCCTCAACTTCAATATAATACTCCTTATTTATAATCCTCTTCATTCAACAGCACCGCAGGCACATATTCACATCCTGGAACCATCTGTTTTACGATAGAGAATACTTCTTTGAACTCATCTCCCGGAACCCAGAATGTCTTTTTGACTTTTGTTTTATCATCATAGGTAATGATAAACTCTATAGAACCAATATCTGTATAAAACATCTCAATACTTGGTTCTGTCACAGATTCCATAGATTTCTTCAATTGTTCATATAACATTCCATAAATCGGGCTGCTTGTTTTATATGACCACATTCTGACCGGATTTGTTTCCGATTCAAACATAGGGATATACTCATAACTAATCCCCTTCTGCTCTATGGTTACTTTATCACTATAAGCCTCATCGGCGGGTCCATACCCAGACCCACCTTTGATGACAATCTTAATAATTTCTTTCATATACAACACCTCAGATTTTATTGCTCAATAAAACCTATTTTTGAAACTCCTATAACACCTCGTCTCAATGGTTTCACTACTATCTCTTCTGGTTCTAACGTTTCAAAGGAGAATGTATCAAATTCAAAGGTATCAGCCTTGAAATTTTCCGCTTCGAATGTTTCATATTCGAATATTTTTAGTCCCATCTGATTAATCACATCTTCCGGCAACGTATAATCCTGTTCTACTAAACCAAAGAACGTAAATCCTGTATCAACGCAGAATGTTAGTGCCTGTTTGTATGCACTTTCATAAATGAATGAGCCTGCAATAGAACCAACAAAACTTCCAAGCATATATCCAAGCACTGGAATTTCTATATATGTTTGCGAAATACTACCACCTATTACAGATGCTGTAGACACAAATATGTCTCGTATTACGTCATTTGCAAGTTCGGTTCTTGTCTTCTTACCTACAGCCACACCATAAGAGCCTTTTATTACATTCATTGTCAGCACTACTATCGCACTTACGAGTGTAGGGTCAACTTCCTTAAATGTTTCTCCAAGCACTCCACTTTTGCAACAAGCTGTAATTGCAGATGCAACACTACCACGAATGAATCCTTCAGAAGCACCTGTAACTGCTGCAAAACCAAGTTTCTTAAACTGCTCTTCTTGGATTTCTCCATTCTTTATCAGATAATCTATTGCTTTATAAAGTTCTGGTCCCACTTGCAGAACCAAAGAAATAATTGCTGCATTAACTCCAGCTTTCATTGATTCTTTCATCACCATTTCAAGATTCAACAATTCCGGTGCAGTGAATCCATACTCAGAAGCATCGAATTTACCTTCTTTGGCAATACCCGCTAACGCTTCTGCTTCTGCTTTTGAAAGAGCTACAGATTCATTACCTTGGCTATCAGAAATCTTATCCCTTAACATCTGTAAGGTTTCTTTATATCGTGCGACCTGTTCGGGTCTTCTTGCAGATTCTTTTGCTATCATCTTTTCAAGCCATTGTGTAGCCTCTGTCAATTGGTCACTAGGGATAACTCTTATTTGTCCGGAATAAATAGGGTCATTAAGAACGGATTCTATATCTGAATAATTTCTATCAGCTAAATATTTTTCCAGATCATCTTTCCCGCCTTTAGCTTTATATTCTTGGAATCTTTGGAAAACACTTACTGCTTGCATTTTTGCACTTTGTTCTCCGCTCCAATAATATTTTAGTCCTACTTGCATTCCTTCTACATCACCAGCAGCACCCGTTACATCTGGCGATGCAAAATCATGACTTCTGTCCACTTGCATCCTATTAGCCGAACGGTTCATTGCGGCATTAATATTATATGTTCCTGAATGCCAGAACTCTGCTATATCACCTTTCAACTGTGGATTAGGTGTCTTGAATCCCATAAAGGCATTCAAATCCTGCTCCAACTTTTCAATTTCCTTTTCCACAGAATCAACATACATGGCTCTATCCAGTCCAAATGAACTTCCATCCATTGCCCCGGAAAAAGCCGCTGAATGTTTTCTGAAATATTCATATCCTTCCTGGAAACCACTAATCATATGTTATTCCTCACTCAATCCTAAGAACTTGCTTAATCCCTGTAAATAGAACACAAATATCAAACATGAATATTCCTGTTCTTCAATTTTCTTACTGTTGACCATCTTATTCATTGCATTCAACCCACGAATCGGAGCATTCACAATTGCTGCTGGTAAACTCTTCATAGGATTAAATATTTTCTTTAATCCTTTATCCGTTTTATTTACTTTTGGTTCTTCTGGAACCACCATAATGTCAGCTTTCACATCCAACAATTTTTTCACGTTGGTCTGGTTAGCTTTGGCATATTCAAAGAAATTGTCGTAGTTCTCAACATCTACAATCTCATCTACAAAAAGAACTCCCTGCTTACCAAGCCATCCGTACTTCATTCCATATTCAGAGTACTTCTGTATCATATGGGAACGCTTCTCTTTAATAAGTTTACTGTTACCAATGAACAGCATATATTGTTCTGACGAAATCTGTGTTGAATTTGCCATGTAATCCTTTTCACACCAAACCTGTGCAGCAACGGATCCATCCTTAACACCAACAGTTTCTCCATCCTTATCATCATTAAGACTAACTAACTGTGCCAGGAAATCTCCATATTGTCTCAATTTTTCTTCACACACAATAATTAATTTTTTCACTTACTATTCCTCCAACTGCTATTTTGCATAGAACACTTTATTAAAGAATGGTTCATCTTTTAGCATTTCTGGTATATACATTGTCATAAAATCCATCAAATCTTCACAGAGTTTATTATATTCTGCAAATTTTTCATCTGTGTTGACTCCACCTTCACTTCTAACAATTTTACTGAACTTACTGTTATATCGTTCCAAGCCTGATGTCAAACTTCTGTATTTATGGGTATGCTTCTGGTCAGCAAATACCACCTCTATACATTCCAACCATTCATGGATGATATCATTCTTATCAACTCTACCGCCAACATCCATCTTAAGCCCATTGTTGATTTTATAGGACGTATCATCCATATGGTCTCCTAAGATATGGATATAATAAAGAAGTTTACAGAAACTTTCTTGTTTTTCCACGTTACCTTCGAAATCAAAGATTGTCCCCATAGTATTCATCATTATTTGCTGTCTCTTTGGCCACTGTTCTCCCTGCACACCGGAATACGGATAATCCCACCCTCTATGTGTATGGCTTCTATGCGTATTGGGTGAAGCTGATATCTTAATCTCTGAGATGCTTTTAGGTATTCCTTTTACACCATAAGCATTCAAGGTATCCAATAATTTCTGCCCTGATTCGTTAAACTGGTCAATCGTTAGATAGCAAGCACATTCAATTGCCTCCACCTCATCCTTTACCGTCTTATCATTATCAATTTCCTTGAAATGCTTAAACAAGACTTCCAGCATCAGCTTATCGTGTCCACCACGTTCATACGCTTCCGTATTAGCAGGCAAAGAGAATACTAATGCAACAACACAGATGCATATTAATATTCGTTTCGCTAATTTCATTTTATTTCACCTGCTCAAACACAATTGATTTTATAACACCTAAGGTTTTCTTTTCCTTTGCCTTAAATTCCAAAACGTAGGATTCATGATTTGTATCTTCTGCATCGAAAATTTCTACTTTTACAGTTGTCTTCTTGCTCCAATCCTGATTCTTTATTTTCTTACTTGTATATGTAACTTCGAAGGCTTCAAGTTCGTCTCCTTCTCTTTCTACCTTCTTTACCTTCCAATCAGTATAAGTAGTTGTTTTTCCACCTTCCGTTACAGTAACGCTGATTACAGAATCTGTTGCCACAAGATTTGCAGGAAGAACTAATGTATTCTTGTCAAATTCTGCATTAGCAGTAATGTCCACAGGACTAAACGTAAACAGATTCTGAAGTGTATCTGTCATAAATACTTCAGCACCGGAAGCATTAAGGATACCATCAATTTTCGCCTTTTCACTATCTGCAATATTCAATTCCTCTGCAACTGCAAATAACATTTCGCAGTTGATTTTAAGTGGTTCATATACAGGTGGAAGTTCCGTTTCTCTTGTTTCGTTAAGCTGCTTATTATATTCTTTTATCTGCTTCTTTTCATCTTTAGTTGCATCATCTGAAACCTTTACTTCTTTTACATCAGCCATATACTGTTCGTTCAGCTTAACCTGTTCAGCCACAAGATAATTGACATTATTCAAAGTAATATCATAGGCTTCTTCCAAATGTGCCTTATTGTCAGTCTGAGCATATAAATCCATATAAATCTGTGCAGCAAAAGTTCTCAAAGACCATTCTGTATTCTCTGTATTTTCCATAAGCAGTTCTAAGTACTTTTCCGCAACCGGAACATACTGTTCGAAAGAATATACTTCAGATGCAGCTACAATTGCATTTGGTAATGTCTGTGCCAAGTAATAGTCTTTACGGAAGATTTCTGCCTCCAACTTTTCATATTCTGCAATTGCTTCTAAGCATTTTTCATAATCACCATTCTGGTAGTAACATTCAGAAAGTAACAACCAGTAATTACCGAATGCAGAATAAGTTTCTTCTTCAGATTCCAGGAACTGAATTCTCTGCATATTGTTACTGTTGTTTTTACATTTAACAAAATCTTCTACTGCTTTTTCATTCAAAGTAAGTTCTTCTGGAAGCCCTTCTTCTCTTACAATTTCAATCATGTATGTAAATGCACGTTTTCTGCTATCGTGCAAGTTTGCATCTTCTTCATCATCCAATGCCCATCCGTCCTGCAAGAACTGAGAATCCAACTCATCATTATATGATTTATAACTATTAACAGAATCTACAGCCATATAAATTGCAGATGCAGCTAACTGTTTTAAGTTTCTTGAATTTGTAGCACTAAGTAATGCGATTGGATTTGGCATTGCCTGTCTGATTGCCTGTGCTTTATTCTGGTCATATAAATACTGAAGTCGTTCTCTCTTTACATTAACCATACGATACTTTTCAATAATATCCAAAAGACTGCTCAGATGACTTTCTGTCAGCTCGTTTACCTTTTCAGGATTGGTATTATTAATCAAAGACGCATATGCTTCTTCCAGGAACATTCTACTGTTCTTAGAAGAGTTGACTTCCTGTGACAAGAAAGCCAGGTAATTCAACATTGCGATGGAATTCTTCTGAGACTCATTCAGAGTATCTTCCGGTTCTTCAACAACTACTGACTCTTCTTCCTTAGAAGAATCTTCTTCTGTTTCCGTTTCTGTTTCAGTATCAACATTCGTTTCAACATCCGTTGAAATTTCTGTATCTGTCGTTTGGTCTGATTCTCCACTCTGTGTACTAGGTGCACTGCAACCTACCATAGTGAATACCAATATTAATGCAATCACTTGTACTAACCATTTTTTTCTCATAATAATTTCTCCCAACCTTTGCTTTTGTTGTTTTCTATATAATCGCTTGTAAATTTCGCGAATCATTTTCGTACTTCCAGATCATAGACAATCTACCAAAAAAACATATGCCCCTATGATTTAGGATTCAAATATGTAATCGGGTTCTGTGCAGCTTGATTCAATTTTAATCCTGCTATAGATTTCCCGTGATAAAAAGATTCATTTTCGTCATATGGAAGACCTTTTTCAAAACCCTCATCTACAAAGAAAATTCTATTTTCTGTTTTTGGCGTCAGAATCTCATCTTGTCTAGGTCGTTTCTCTGGTGCTTCCTTACATTTGTACCACTTAGTCGGCTTGTAAACAGCAACTATCAAGGAATTATATACACCGAAGACATATTCTACAGACTGAGCATTATTCATCGATGCACGCCATACACCACGCACAGAATCATAAAGTTCATCAGCAGGAATATCTCTTCTGTACAGTTTGTTAATTTTAATTACGAGAATTTTGTGTTTAATATCTTCTTCACGCAACTCCTCTGCACCATATATCTTTTCAAATTCTTCTACTGACAACGCTTCTGATGAATGATGTCCTGCTACAATGTTTGTCAGACCGATATCACTCACATAGTTAAAAGCATTAATCAGTGCTGCTTCAGCTGCAAATGCCTCTGTTTCAGTAAGATTACTGTTGATGATAATCTTCTTCACAGATAATCCAAGAGCATTTATTTCAGAGATAGTTTTCAATTTCAATTTGTCACTATTCGGACTATTTATACTTTCTTTTTCATGTTCAAACACTCTGTTTCCGGTACCTTTGCCGATGTAAAATATTTGATTTGTTCTTGGGTCAATCAACCCATATACATAATAGTCTCCTAATGAAAGTAGACTTTTTTCTGAAAAATATTCCATATCTGCTCCTTATTACTCATTACTTGTCTTTATACATTCTCCGTCCGGGAGAATAAATGATTGCTCAAAAGTGACATCCAACACATCTGCTATCATTTTCAGTTCTTCCAAGGAAACCGTATCCCTCTTCAGCTTCTTGCCAAAGTTCTGTGGTGTCTGTCCTATTCTTCTAGCCAATTCAGAAACACTAATGTTTCTTTTACTACATAATTCTTTAATCATCTCGGATGTTGTCATAGTTCTCCTCCACCCTGCTGTAATACACCGTTTCTCTAATTATAAACCATTTGGTTTACAAATACAATTACCCCACGAAAAAAACACTCTGCCAGAGCAGAGTGCCATTCGTAAATAAATCTTATAAAACGTCCTTTGCTATTTTCTGCAAAAGGACTATGAGTGCAATGCCATCTACAAAGCCGCTCTTATAATAAAAATCAGCATCATCACTTTCTCTGTATGCAACTTCGTCTGCATATTGATGGAGCAGCTTTCTCCCTTCTTCCGTACACTCCTTTTCTACTGCATCATAGAGCCTGTCAATCTCATCATCTCTTAATTGTTTCTGCTCTTTCTCATCGTTAGTCTGCCTTTTCAGCATTTTCTTAAAGGCAATTTCCATACGCATATTTAATGCTTCCTCAATGAATTCCAGATCCAATTCATTCACGATACCACCTCCCACGCACCACTATAAAATAGGTATTGCACTATATCCACTTGATTATATAAATTCGTGAATACCACCAAAAAAGCACCCCACCGAAGCAGAGTGCTTTGAAGCATTATCGACTAAGCTGTTTCTTCAACACGAGTAATGACCAACTTTCCATCCTCACACTGAACATTCAAATTATCTCCAGGCTTAAAGCCTATTTCCTGCAACCACAAGCCTTGAAGCCTGATCTGTGGCACTTCAAACCATCTTCTCGCTGCTGCGAACATACTACGAGCCTTTCTTTCAGTCTGTACTCCGTACACTTTTAGTTTTCTATCTTTAATCATATAAGTACCTCCATTTTTTCTTTATTTTGTTAACACAATCTTGTATCAATTTGCTAGTAAAGGGTTTAACACATCATAATCCTTTTCTTTGAGTTTTTGCAAAAGGCGCTCTTCTCCCACCCCTTCCACATCTCCTGTGCAAATCATGGAAAACGTCCTGTATTCTACCTCTAATACCACAGATGCAGCATTACCTTTTAAATCTTCTTCGTTCTCATAAGGTTGCAGACATGTAATGATAAAATTTCCTTCCTTCAGATAGTCTCCGGTTTTTATCGTCAAAACTGTAACTCCTGCATCTTGTGCCATTTTCGCCAATGCAGACAAATCACTATCTGAATGATACTGTACGGGCAATACTAAATTGTCAATCCGAATGCCTACATCCTGCCTTTCCAGCATTTCCTCTATACCGCTGTAATGGTCGGAATCTCCATGGGTAATAAAAACATAATCCAGCACTCCGACGCCCTGTGATTCCAAAAACGGCTCCATGCAATATTTTCCCAAACCACTCTCATCACTGCTACCGCCGTCGATAAAATATCTATTCCCTTCTGGTCCCCGCAGATAAATGCCGTCCCCTTGTCCGACATCCAACATTGTAATGTTGAGGTTCCCGTTTTTCCGATGTACCACAATCCCAATTGCAAGAACCAGTATAAGCCATACCAAGCGATAACGGATTCGTTTCCATTTCTTTTTCATAGCGCATGAGATAAATACCAGAATCGACAAGAGTATCAAATAATACAACATCAATTTCCATAATGACGGTTGTCCTATTACAAGTCTCGCCATCGGCAACCGATTCCCCATGCGACATACCCACTCATAAAATTCCAGAATCATACTGCAGATTTCTAGGAAAAACTCTCCCATAAACGGAAAACACATCAGAAGAAAACTCCCAAAAATGCCCAACCCCAAGACAGGTCCTGTAAGCGGAAGCACGAACATATTGATAAGAACGGAATACGTTGGAAACACATAGAAAAACCAAAGTGTAATTGGAAATAACATGATGTTGATGGCAATACTCGCATAACAACCGGCAAATAGCTTGCGCCTACATGGAAAACACTGCTGTAATGCAGGTAACAAGATTGCAACGCCTATAATTGCCCCGTAAGACATGTAAAATCCGCCATCCGTCAAATATAGCGGTTGATACAACACTGTGATTGCAGCACCCAGCATGGCTGCAGTTAACATATCATACACTCTGCCTGTAATATCTGCCCCGATTCTCAAAGCAAGCATGACATATGCGCGAACCGCCGACACCGATGCTCCTATCATTAGCACATAGAGTGTCAGTATTCCCATTGCGAGGATTCCTGCCGGCAGATAACTAAGACCTGTCTTTCGAATCAACCGATATACTCCCAGACCAATGAAAGAAACATGAAGCCCCGAAATTGCAAGAATATGACTGATTCCGTTATTCTGATACAACTCCTTCACCTCGGAATCCATCTCACTTTTTTCTCCAAGAAGCATGGCCGCCAGAATACCGCCATTTTTCTCACCGATGCATTCCACAAGGTTTTTCCTCCATGCCGTTCTGAATTGATACAAGTTTTCCGAAAATGCATGTTCTTCACCCGATACTTCCAGAATCTCTTCACACCATACACAGCCAAATATTTTTTGGCGCGCATAATAAAGAGCCTCATCAAAACTGCCGGGATTTCTTGCATGCTCAAAGAAACCAGTTTTTCCTCGTATAAAAATATATTTTCCTATGGGAACATCCGTAACATGTTTGACATAAACTAATAATCGAATATCTTCGACTGAATTGTTTTTAAGATATAATATCTGATAATTTGAATTGTTTGTTTTTTTGTATACCTGCCCTTTGAGTAAGAGCGTCTTTTCCTGTCCTTCGTTAAAAACCGAAGACCGGGGAATCTCCACGAGGGACTCCCCGCCCTTCATCATTAACATCATACCCTGGAGAAAAATGATGAGCAGGCACACAAAGCAGAATGGCCTTTTCATCATATCTACTCCTTTATTATCTCCACATTCCATTCCAGCGGCTTGCTCAAATCTACAATGTTTTTATACATTGCATCATTCGCACCGTCTATCAGAATCTGAACCTTGGTTACATTAGCATTCGCAATAATCGAATTGACAACTGCATAGATGGCTACCTCCGGATTTAAATCATAACTATCCGTAACAAACTTGGAATCAAAATTGACATAACAGACATCGTCTTTCACTGACACACCTAACAACTTTGTTGTCTTCGGAATTACTGACTGACTGCCGGCTGAACTTGTTCCTTTCATCAGCTGCTCTACCACCAAACGTTCAATCGCTGTGTTGGCATTATATCGAATATTGGACTTCTTTGTCTCTTTTAACTGTTTGCCCGCCTTATCTGCAAAATATAACCTCAAATCCGTCGTCTGATAAGAATCGATGGAAGATCCTGTATTCTGTACAAAATCCTGCGCAGTCATCAAACCAACTGCACTTCCGTCATTGTCTCGCAGTGCTTCATTTCCAATATAAAAGGATACAAACTCCACATTGGGAAGTTGTGTCATTGTCTGTACAATTGCTGCTCGCACAAGCACCTCTGTGCTCTTATTCATTTCTGAATATGCCTCGTTAAAATACAACTGTAACTGCAGTCTGTCTACCTTGTATTTCTGAATCTCTACACCTTTTGGCAAAAGAGCATGTGTCTTCATCTTATCCAAAGCACCCTCCACATCCATCACCGGATAGGATTCCTGAAGCAGGGCATTGCCGTCTGCATTCAGATAATATACATACATCTCATCGCTCTGTTTTTCCTTAGTACCACAGCCAACAAGAAAACTTAAGAGCATGCAACCGAGAAGTATTAAAATCTTTCTCTTCATATAGTTCCTCTTTTCTTTATGCAATATAATTCAGCGGAATTCTGACGGTAAACGTTGTTCCGACACCTTCCTCACTATGCACCTTCACCGCACCCCTGTGCATGATAACCGCATTGCGGGCAATGGCAAGACCAAGTCCTGTTCCGCCGATTTCTCTGGAGTGAGACTTGTCCACGCGGTAAAAACGCTCAAAAATATGATCCAAATCTTCCTGCGGAATACCGATACCGGTATCTGATACTTTGACATAGAAGTATTTATGGTCCGCATTCAGGGACACTTGCACAGAACCTTCCTCCCTGTTATATTTAATCGCATTTTCTACCAGATTCGTAATTGCGAGTGTGAATTTCACTTCATCCACTTCTGCAACAATCGGTCTGAAACTCTCGAACAGCACTTCCACATTTTGCTGTGTCGCAATCGGTCTGAGGCGCTTTAGAATACGCTCCACAAGTTCATTGATATTCTCCGCCTTAATGTTCAAATCCGAAGATTTCTTATCCATCTTAACGAGAGAAAGCAGGTCATTGATAATCTTGTTCTCTCGCTCAATCTCTTCCGTAATATCCTCCATAAACTCCTTGTAGAGTTCTGCAGGCACATCCTCCTGCATAAGAAGCGAGTCTGCCAGCACCTTCATGGAGGTCAAAGGCGTCTTGAGTTCATGTGACACGTTCGATACAAATTCCTGTCTGGAATCATCCAATATCTTCATGCGGCCAAGCATCTTATTAAATGCCTCCGAAATATTCTGCGTTTCTGTATATGTATCTACATACAGATTGTTGCTGTCGTAGCCTTCGGTCACTTCTTCCATTCCCTTTGCAATTCTTCCCAAAGGTTTCATCATGCGATTCGTAATAAAAGAACCGACAAACAATATCATAAGCCACAATGCCCAGATAATCATGTTGGCGCTTTGCCCCATCTCATCCATTGTCTCATAGATAATCTGAGTCGATACACTAACCAAAATAACCCCTTTGACGGTTGTCTCTTCTCCCTTTGTTTCCAAAATAGGTGTGGTAATATCCAGGTATCGCGCTTCATCATCGTAATAACTGGTACCGCTCCCTGCAAAACAGGTAATAACGTCCGGCGCGATAATGGTCTTGCCCTCGTCACTGCCGAACGTATCCTTTACAACCTTATACTCATCATCAATCACAAGTGCACGGCCATTGTAAATGTTGGACAGCATCGACAATTCGGCATCCACCTCTCCGGAAACCGGATTATTCAGATAGTCCGAAGTGGCAAGGTGATGAGATAAAATGGTACACTGCTCTTGTATCTCAGCAGTTCTCCACGCAACAGAGCGGTCCTCATAAGCACCGATAATCACATTCTTCACCACAAAACAAGGTATGCTGCTTACCAAAATAAGCAGCATAATAATCCGAAATCCAAGACTCTTTAATATTTTACTTTTTTCTAAAATCTTAGCCTTTAAAATAGTAACCCACTCCCCACTTCGTATAAACGTACTTTGGATTGCTCGGTGTCTTTTCAATCTTTTCACGGAGACGTCTGATATGTACATCCACGGTTCTTGCATCTCCCGGATACTCATATCCCCACACAAGATTGAGCAGTTTTTCTCTGCTGTACACCTTATCCTGATTCATCGCCAGAAGTTCCAACACATCAAATTCTTTTGCGGTCAGATTCACTTCCTGCTCATCTATAAATACGCGTCTGCTCTCACGGTCAATTTTCATACCATTCTTCTCAATTACATTGGCAGGTGCTTCTTTTTCATCTTTTTTACGTCCACGGCGCATAATTGCCTTGATTCTTGCCTTGACTTCCAAAATATTAAATGGTTTTGTGATATAGTCATCAGCGCCATAATCCAAGCCAAGAATCTTATCCATGTCATCGCCCTTTGCAGTCAGCATGATAATCGGCACATCTGAAAATTCACGAATCTGTTGACACACCTCGAATCCATCCATTTTCGGAAGCATAACATCCAACAAAATCAAATCATAATCATTCTCTTTTGCCATGTT
Source organism: Faecalimonas sp. (assembly GCA_045630205.1). Taxonomy (GTDB): domain Bacteria; phylum Bacillota; class Clostridia; order Lachnospirales; family Lachnospiraceae; genus Faecalimonas. Next base: position 84,767 of record JAZQSP010000066.1, read on the forward strand.
GAGCGCCTCTTCTCCATCGTAAGCACAATCCACTTCCAGACTGTCCTGCAACAGACTAAAACGAATTCCTTTCACGATTAATTTCTCATCATCCACAACTAACACACGTTTTCCCATGAATAATCTCCCTTAAATTATATTGTAATTAAATCTTTTATCTTTTCAAAAAGTCCCTCTTTAATTCCGGAAACCTGCATAATATCTTCTATACTATGAAATGCACCCTGTTCCTTTCGGTACTTGATAATACTCTCCGCCCGGGATTCTCCCACACCGGGAAGTGTCATGAGTTCATCCTTCGACGCTTTGTTGATATTAATCTTTCCATTCTCTTCGGAATCCGGCTGCACCTCTTCACCAATCACAGGTACATAAATGCGTTCTTCATCCTCTAAGACCTGCGCCTGATTCACATTCCTCGTGTCTGCATCCTCTCGAAAACCTCCTGCCATCTCGACAGCCTCATAGACACGACTGCCAGTGGGAAGTTCATAGACACCTTCTTGGTTCACAGCTCCGCACACATACACATAAACGTACGCTAAATCTTCTGCGGTATCCTTAGACTCCTTCTCGCCTTCATCCTCACATTGCGTCTCTGCCAATTCAAGTGAAAGTTTCTGGGCATCCCTCTTCTGACAGCCGATAAGACCAATCATCAGGATGAGTACCAGAGCCACTATCTTCATTCTTTGCATATTATCCTCCATCTTCTCGACTTACGGATACCCCTCTATGCTAAGATATTCTTATTTTAGCGAATTTTGTGTCAAAATACAACCCATTTTTATTTCCATTGGAAAATAGTTATTCCGACAGCCGCAACCACCATACCAATCAGTTTACGCCATTCAAATGGCTCCTTATCCATACCAAACATGCCGAAAAGTTCAATTAGATAAGACACCAGAAGCTGCGCTACAACAATCAGAAGCGCTGACTTCGCAGGGCCAAGCATCTCAATACTTTTGATAACAGTCCATGTAATTCCTGCTCCAATCACACCGCCGAGAAGCACATACTTAGGCTCCACTTTTGCAAGACTTGCAATGGAATCTCTTCCTGTAATAAACCACGCCGCCACGCAGACAGCAAATGCCGTAAGCTGTACCCAGCCATTAGACACCCACATCCCTGTCGTTTTCGTCACCTGCGTGTTAAACACTCCCTGCACACTCATCAGTGCACCTGATAATAATGCAATAATAAATCCAATCATGGTAATACCTCCCCATAAAAAATATGTTGGAAGTATTTCCCAATGATTGGACTTTTATACAACTAGGCCTCTTCTAATGCTTTTGTCAGTTTTACAATCATTTCATCCACCTGCGTCTCGGTAATAATAAGCGGTGGAACCATTCGAAGTACATTTCCTCCTGCTGATATCACAATCAGACCATATTCCATGGCTTTCTTCACTACGTCTCCTACCGGTTTCTTTAGAACCAGTCCCTGCATGAGGCCCTTTCCGCGTCTTGTTTCCACAATATCTGAAGCGCTCACCAGTGCATCCAACTTTTCTTCCAGATACACACTTACCTTCTGCACGTGTTCTAGGATATGCTCCTCCTCAAAAATCTTCAAGACCGCATCCACTCCTGCACACACAAGTGGATTCCCCCCGTAGGTTGTTCCGTGGTCCCCAGGAGCAAGTGAATGCGCTGCAACTTCTTTCGTCATTGCGAATGCTCCTACCGGAACACCATTGCCAATTGCCTTTGCCATTGCCATAATATCCGGCTTCACTCCGTATCCCTGCCATGCAAACATGGTTCCGCAGCGTCCCATACCACATTGAATCTCATCGAAAATAAGAAGAATGTCATGTTCGTCGCAAAGCGCTCTGACTCCTTCCAAGAATGCCCGCTCCGCCGGATAGATACCGCCTTCTCCCTGCACAGGTTCTAATACAATCGCACATGTCTTATCCGTAATCTGCGCCTTGACACTCTCCAGGTTGTTGAACTCTGCGAATTTCACACCACCAATTAACGGTTCAAACGGTGTGCGGTAATGCTCCGTTCCCGTAACAGAAAGCGCTCCGATGCTTCTTCCGTGGAATGAGTGATTCATTGCTATAAATTCATATTTCCCTGTTCCTTTTGTATAGGCATATTTTCTTGCAGCCTTCAGCGCTCCTTCGATTGCTTCCGTTCCACTGTTAGTAAAAAATACGCGGTCCATCTGCGAAGCTGTCTTAAGTGCTTTCGCTGCATTTGCAACCGGAACACTGTAAAACAGATTGGATGTATGCATCAGTTCATCAATCTGATTTTTTAGTGCCTCTTTGTATTTCGGATGTCCATATCCCAAGGAACACACAGCGATTCCAGCCGCAAAATCCAGGTATTCTTTTCCGTCAATATCGTAGAGGTACGCACCATCTCCCTTTTCCAGTACAATCTGAAAACGATTATATGTATGTAACAGTGCTTCATCCGCTGTCTGAATATAATTCTTATTCATGATAAAACCTACTTCCGTCGTCTTTTAAAATCGCCGTACCAATACCCTTATTTGTAAAGATTTCTAAGAGTAAACAGTGCGGAATCCGTCCATCCAAAATATGCACTCTGGATACACCGCTCTCAATCGCGTCAATACAGTTCTGAAGTTTCGGAAGCATGCCGCCACCGATATAGCCATCTGTAATCAAAGCTTTCGCCTCTGTAACAGTGAGTTCTGATATCAGAGTTTCAGGGTCCTTCGGGTCCTTGTACACGCCTTCAATATCTGTAAGGAATGCCAACTTCTCTGCTTCCATCGCCTGTGCAATCGCACATGCCGCATCGTCTGCGTTGATGTTATAACTGTTAAACTCGTCGTCTAAACCAATCGTACAGATAACCGGAAGAAAATCTTTCTCTAACAAATCCCACAAAATCTCTGTGTTGACCTTTTTCACCTCTCCCACAAATCCAATATCCTTGCCCTCAGAATACTTCTTGTTTACATGAAGAAGTCCGCCGTCCTTGCCACTGATACCAATTGCACGAACACCAAGAGATTCCACCATTTGCACTAAGCCCTTATTGACCTTATTCAGCACCATCTCGGCAATTTCCATTGTCTGTGCATCTGTCACGCGAAGCCCATTGACAAACTGTGGTGTCATACCCACACGCTCTACCATACGGCTGATATCTTTTCCTCCGCCATGCACAATAATGGGCTTGAAACCAACTAACTTCAGAAGTGTTACATCCTGAATGACACGTTTCTTAAGCGCCTCATCCACCATGGCACTGCCGCCGTATTTTACTACGATTACTTTTTTGTTAAATCTCTGAATATATGGAAGTGCCTCAATTAAGACTTCCGCTTTGCTCAAATATTTTTCTAATTTTTGATCCATAACTAGCTCCTATAATCTGCATTAATATCTATATATCCATGAGTCAAATCGCAGCCCCATGCTGTAGCTTTCTCTGTACCCATTTTCACATTTGCAGTTGCAATTACAATCGGTTGTGAAAGAATCTCGGTTGCCTTTTCCTCATCAAAGTCAGTACCCACTCCGTTATCTACAAGCTGTATTTTACCCGCCTCACTCTCGATAAATAAATCTACCTTTTCCGGCTCAAACTGTGCTCCTGAATATCCCATTGCACAGAGGATACGTCCCCAGTTCGCATCATGTCCTGCAAGTGCCGTTTTTGTAAGACTTGAGCATGCAATTGACTTTGCAAGTACCTTTGCCTGTTGCTTTGTCTGCGCTCCTTCCACATTTACTTCAAAAAGTGCTGTGGCACCCTCTCCATCTCCTGCCATTGCTTTAGCCAGAAATTCATTGACTTCATGAAGAGCCTGACAAAAGTTATCATACTCTTTCGTACCTTCTACAATCTCTGTGTTGCCTGCCATGCCATTTGCAAGAACAAGCACTGTATCATTGGTAGATGTATCACCATCAACTGAAATCATATTATATGTATCATTCACATCATCACTAAGGGCTTTCTGAAGTGCCGTCTTGGAAATCGCTGCATCTGTTGTAATAAAACTTAACATTGTGCACATATTAGGATGAATCATACCAGAACCTTTGGCCATACCCCCGATTGTTACTGTTTTATCTCCGATTGTAAGTTCAAATGCAATCTCTTTTTTGCAAGTATCTGTAGTCATAATCGCCTTAGCTGCATCTGTTCCCGCTTCAATCGTTGCTTTCTTTGCCACTGCAAGTTTTACGATACCTGCCTTAATTCTATCCATCGGAAGATGTTTTCCGATAACTCCTGTAGATCCAACGAGCACACTGTCAGCCGGAATTTTGAGAACTTTCCCCGCTTCATCCGCCGTCTCCTTGCAATAAGCCATTCCTTCTGCACCGGTACATGCATTGGCAATTCCCGAATTGACAATCACTGCTTGTGCATATGCACTTTCAGCAACCACCTTTTGATCCCATTTGACAGGTGCTGCCTTTACCACATTCGTAGTAAATGTTCCTGCTACCTTACATGGTGTCTGACTATAAACAATCGCCATATCTGTGCGATTTTGGTACTTAATCGCTGCCGCTACGGCTCCTGCCTCAAATCCTTGCGCCGCAGTAACGCCACCATTTATCTTCTTCATTCCCGACTCCTCCGTTTCCTATTGGTTAAATGCTGTAATGTTTTTTTTATTTAAAATAAAATCATAGTAATTAAGGTCTTCTCTGTGTGTCCAACCGATTTCCTTCCAAAATGCATTTCCAATATCGTTTTTTGTAAATGCAATGATAGTCACTTTGTTAATATGCTCCTCCATCAGCGCTTCCATGCATTTCACAACCATACTCTTGCCAATGCCACGCATACGATAGTCCTCATCGACACATACATGATAAAGGGTTCCATGTCTTCCGTCATGTCCACAGAGAATACTGCCTACAATTTTCCCATCTTCGATTGCAACCACACTGGTTGTCGGATTTCTCTTGATAAAACGAATAACACCCTCTTTAGAATCATCAATACTGCGGATGCCAATGCCTTTGATTCGCATCCAAAGTGCTTTCACTTCATCATAATCTTCTGACGTCATTACTCTTATCATTTTATTCTCCTGTTATCTTGCATTTATAAATGATTATGGAAACATTGGAACAAGTTCCAATCCTTCAGATTCCTTGAACCCAAACATCAGATTCATATTCTGTACTGCCTGACCTGCTGCACCTTTGACAAGATTGTCAATCGCTCCCATCATAATAACACGATTGGTACGCTTGTCAACAACAAAGTTAACATCCACATAGTTGCTGCCTTCAACCCATTTAGTCTGTGGCATCATACCTTTCTCCAGCACACGAACAAATTTTTCTTCCTTATAATATTTATGGTAAGCCGCTTTCACCATGTCCTCCGTAACGCCTTCCTTGAGATTCGCGTAAGCAGTTGCCAGGATTCCTCGATTCATCGGTACCAAATGCGGTGTGAAATTCAATACTACCTGCTCACCTGATGCATAACCAAGCTGCTCCTCAATCTCCGGCGTATGTCTGTGTGACGCCACGCCGTAAGCCTTCATATTTTCATTGACCTCACAGAAGAGATTATCTAGTTTGGCACCTCTTCCTGCTCCCGAGGTTCCGGACTTGGCATCAACGATAATACTGCTCATATCAATCAGTCCTTCTTTAGCCAATGGATAAATGGTTAATATCGAGCAGGTTGTGTAGCAGCCCGGATTCGCAACCAGCCTTGCCTTCTTCACATCTTCACGATTAACCTCGCAGAGACCGTACACTGCTTCCTCAATAAATTGCGGACTCTTATGCTCAAGTTTATACCACTCCTCATATGTAGCAACGTCTTTGATACGATAGTCTGCACTGAGGTCGACGATCTTGACCTTTGAAAGAATCTCTTCATTTAATATAGAAGCAAGATATCCCTGCGGTGTTGCTGTGAAAATAACATCCACCTGATTTGCCAACTCTTCTATATTATCATCCAAACAGACATCCTCTACGATTTCAAACATATTCTGATATACTTCATAATATTTCTTATCTATATAACTACGGGAGCCATACCATTTAATCTCCACTTCCTTATGTCCCAATAGAATTCTTACTAACTCCTGCCCCGCATAACCGGTAGCACCGATAATACCTGCTTTTATCATGTCTTCGGCCTCCCTCATTCACCTTTTCGCATAATTATACGTTGTGTTTGAATAAATTTCAACATAAAATTTATATTTTTTAAAAAATTTTGCATATTTTTTCATTTTGGGGTTGATTTTATGCAAAAATGGTAGTATAGTATGCGTATTGAAATTCGAAAAACTATTTTAGGAGGATATATATTATGAAAGAAAAAGTTGTTTTAGCGTACTCAGGTGGACTTGACACCACAGCCATTATTCCATGGTTAAAGGAAAATTTTGATTATGAAGTAATCTGCTGCTGCATCGATTGCGGTCAGGGCGAAGAATTAGACGGACTGGAAGAAAGAGCAAAACTTTCCGGTGCTTCCAAATTATACATAGAAAATATCATTGATGAACTCTGTGATGAATATATCATGCCATGCGTACAGGCAAATGCCGTATATGAAAATAAATATTTATTAGGAACATCGATGGCTCGTCCTGCAATCGCAAAAACATTAGTTGACGTTGCAAGAAAAGAAGGTGCTACTGCTATCTGCCATGGTGCAACAGGTAAAGGAAATGACCAGATTCGTTTTGAACTCGGTATCAAAGCACTTGCTCCTGACCTTAAGATTATTGCTCCTTGGAGAATGACAGACGTTTGGACCATGCAGTCACGTGAAGATGAAATCGAATACTGCAAAGCTCATGGTATCGATTTGCCGTTCGATGCAAGCCACAGCTACAGCCGTGACCGTAACATTTGGCACATCAGCCACGAAGGTCTTGAATTGGAAGACCCATCGCTCGAGCCAAACTACGATAACTTATTAGTACTTGGCGTTTCACCGGAAAATGCTCCGAATGAAGGCGAATACATCAGCATGACATTTGAGAAAGGTATTCCTACTGCTCTCAACGGTGAGAAGATGAAAGTTTCTGAAATCATCATGAAGTTAAATGAACTCGGCGGAAAACATGGAATCGGTATCGTTGACATCGTAGAAAATCGTGTCGTTGGCATGAAATCTCGTGGTGTATATGAGACACCGGGCGGAACAATCCTCATGGAAGCACATCAACAGCTCGAAGAACTTGTATTAGACCGTGCTACGATGGAAGCAAAAAAAGATATGGGCAATAAACTTGCTCAGATTGTTTACGAAGGAAAATGGTTTACACCACTTTGCGATGCTGTCAGAGCATTTGTAACATCAACCCAGGAATATGTTACAGGGGAAGTGAAGTTCAAACTCTACAAAGGTAATATCATCAAAGCGGGAACGACTTCTCCATACACACTTTACAACGAATCTCTCGCAAGCTTCACAACCGGTGACCTTTATGACCACCACGACGCTGACGGATTCATCACATTATTCGGACTTCCATTAAAAGTTCGTGCGATGAAGATGGCAGAAGTTGAAGCAAATAAATAAAAGTAGACATAATAAAAGGTCTCGGCATCACTGCCGGGACCTCTTTCTATACTGAAACATATTCAGTAATGGCTTTTTCAACTGTTGCATTCAACGTATCTCCATTTATTAATGCAACAACCGCCAACTTTTTGTGTAATTCAGGGGAAATACGTATATTAAAAGTACCCTTATATTCCTTGTCGGGTTCTTTTCCTACTTCCTTACAAAACTCCAAATAATCATCAACGGCAGCATGGAACTCTTTTTCAATACTTGTCAAATCAGAACTCTCAAAATCAACAAAATCTTTGATTCCTTCAATTTTCCCTCGAACAACTAAAGATTCCGAATCAAATTCAATTCTAGTATGATATCCTTTATATTCTAATACAT
>JAZQSP010000067.1:0-13778 GCA_045630205.1 Faecalimonas sp.
AAAAGTCGTTGCATTTTTTGTGCAAGTTGCACAAAACGAGCGTGAAACATTGTGAAACATAGCATACTGCACAAAAATACGGCCAGATCAGACAAAAACTTTGTCAGCAATTACCAATTGTAAAATTACAAATGGTGCGATATACTATTTATGTAGGCAAGAGGTACGCAGCATCAGGCCAGCTGATCAGATCAGCTCGGAAATATGGCTGCAAATATCAGGTCACGACAAGTCCTTAATTGTCGGAAGGAGTTTGAATGGATAATTACATATGGAAGTATGAAAGCGACAAGCTGAAGTATAACAAATTTAAGCTTGACCTTGAAAAGCTGTTTGATCACAAGTGCAGTCATTGTGCGCCGGTCCATGAAGAGCACTGGGCACAAGAACTGACAAAAGATATCAAATATTGCTTTACAAGCAAAGCAATTGTACAAATTGCTGATGAATTAAATAACTATATAGAAAGGTTAGGGCTGAGACAATGACAGATTATGAAAAGTTTGAAGCAGTAGGCAAGATCAGACAGTTTGCAGCCAATATGCCGGGTATGCATCCAATCGGGCAGAAGGTCAAAATATCCGGGCCAAACAAAAGCATTGACATTGATGTTGCAAAATACGTACAGTGCGATCTGAAGCCACAGACTATTTACAAATGGTTACAATTTATGAAAGAGGTGATTTCATGTTAAATAAAATTACAATACCATCCATGAAAGATGGCCGCAAAACACTTGAAACAGTTGAAGGCAGGGGCTTTCAATATAAAGGAGTTGCATTGCATTTACGGAAAATAAACAGCCTATGGGTTATTTCATTATTTAACACAGGGCTTCTGACAAGAGGCAGCGCAAGAACGATTGAAGAAGCGATTGCAAAATATGACATTAACGACGGCGCAATAATTGAAGATTGGAAATACAAGCCCGGCTGTCCTGATATATATTGTCTCAGAAGAAGCAATTTTACCGAAAATGAGTGCCAGACAATAGACCTCGAATACAGCAATGGCCGGCTCGTTACCGGGCAGCAGATAAAGGCAGGTGAATTAATATGACAATGCCTGATGCTATTGCAGAATGCTTATTTAGTGATTATTTAAGAACCTTACATACTGACTGGCTTGTTCTTATAAAATGCAAATATAAATGGGATGAAACATATGATACTTTTATAGAGTACGCATATATAGATGAAGATAACAATGTTTGCTGGCTTAATGACTGGTACGAAGGACAGACGGACTATTTAAAAGTTGAATATTGTGCTATTGATGAAATAACATATTTTCCGCATAAAATAAAATTAATATAAGGAGGTAATCTGATATGATGCCACTATGGAAAGTTATTGAAACACTTGAAGAAATGAGCTGTAATCCAAATGTATATTCAGCTGAAGCAGTATATCTTGCTGCAAAGCATTTGAAAAATATGCAGACATTTTGCCAAAAGGCACAAGCAATAAAAACGAAAATGACAAAGCAGGCGAAGGACTTGTGCGAGACAACACTTGAAATGCAGGAGCTGGCGAAGGAGATATATTTCTATGATACTTAAAGGCTTATACAATACAAAAATTGACCGCATGAAAACAGACCAATATAAATCATACATGTTTAACAAATTAGGTGTGATGATTGATGAAGACCTGAGCAGCTACAAGTCAAAAGGCTTTATAATGAAAGATATCTGGTACAGGTTATACATACCATATATCGAAAATGGCGACATTTTCAGTTTTAAGCGTGAAAATATGGAGTATTTCGGGTGCTTCTATGGTATAATCGAATTAAAAGCAAAAGTAAAAGAAATTATCCGGGAACAGCCGGAGCGTTTCGTTGAACTTGCAAATATAATACGAAAGGATAATGAACAATGGCAAAGTACAAGTCAACAGCTGCATACAGGGCAGCCGATACCCTAAACAAAGATATTAAAGCAGTTTATAACGCTTTTGGCCCTGACTCCGAAGTGTACGAGCTTTACGTCAACAAGATAACAGCCAGCCTTCCGGCCGGTGATGTACATGTCAGTAAAGGTGGTTTTATTCAGGTTACAAAAAGCAAGACAAGCGGTTTGACTGCTGCACAGCTCAAAAAAGCAAAGCAGGGCTTGCCGGGTGTAAAGCGTGCAAAGCAGACTTACAAAAGGCAGGTTGCAGAAGAAAATCTTGCAGAAAAAGGAAATTTAAACCCTTCTGAAAGTCAAATACAGCGTGAAGCAAAGAATGTTACTGACGAGGATGTACAAAAATATATTGATGCAAAGACCTATGTCAAGCAGTACGAAGACAGCAAGCATAAATTAAGATATGATGCTTCCGTCGCTGATCTGATGAAAACACCCGGCGCAAAAAGTTACGAACTTCTAATGGCTATATTACAGGAAGGAGAAAAGCGAAGCAATGCCGAAGCACAGAAAGAAGCTACAAATGCAGCCGCAGTTGAAGACGGCTATAAAAGAAATAAAGCTAACATTGCAGATTAAAGGCGAAAAGAAAGAAGTGCCCTGTTATGTATACGAGTATACACAACGCTGTCAGGAGCTGCCACAGTTTCCGCTTGGCGGCAATACGGTTACAATCAAAAAGATTGTTGACGGCCAGCGCATAGAGTTTGAATATTTGCCTATATACAGCGGTTTTGACATAGAGACTACAAATGTTATTACTGACGAGTCAAAGGCCGCATATATGTATCACTGGCAGCTTGTTATTGCATCTGATGAAATAGGCTATATCTATTTAGGCAGGCGTTGGGAACTATTTTTTGATCTGTATAACAGGCTTGTTGAATTTTACAGACTGGGCACAGTCAGAAAGCTTTTATGCTGGGTTGCAAATCTTGGCTTTGAATTTCAGTTTTTACGCAAGCGCTTGTTATGGGATGAAGACAACTTCTTTGCACGTGAAGAACGTCACCCACTGGCAGCTCCGACAAAAGACGGCTTCGACTTCAGAGAAGCTTTGAGTATATCAGGCGGCAGCCTTGCACAGCTTGCAAAGGACTATACAACAACACAGAAATTAAAGGGTGATCTTGACTATAAGATAATGCGATCATGGAAAACGCCGTTGACCGATACTGAAAAAGATTATTGCATCAATGACGTTGCAATACTGGCCGAATGGTCAAGCTTTATCTTTAGCAAGTATATTTACCCTGACAAAAAAATACCACTGACAAAGACCGGCTTGCTCCGATCTGAAGTCAGAAATGAGCTTAAAAATATTTTAGGATATCAGGGTACAAAAGACTATAAACAGTTAGTGCAAAATGCTTTTCCCGATTGTGAAACATATCAATACTGGTTTAGGTGGTTATTTAGGGGCGGTTATGTACACGCAAATATAACTAATACCGGTTATGTGATAAAAAATGCAATCGGTGAAGACGAGACAAGCGCATATCCGGCTTGGATGAACTTTGGCTATTATCCCGGCACGCCGTTTATTGCTCGTTATGACTTGGAGAACTTCAGCCAGTACCTGAAAGAAAAGTGTTGCATTATAACTGTAAAGTTTACAAACATACAGCGCAAAACTTCAATTTCATATGAAAGCAAGCATAAATGTTTAGAGCTGACTGACGCTTTGATCGATAACGGCAGAGTCGCTGCAGCTGGTGAAATGAAAGTCGTATTGACTGAGCTTGACTGGCAGATATATACAAAGCTTTACAAGTGGGAGTCAGCCGACATAATATGTTTGTGGACTTCTGAAAAGATCAGATTGCCAAAGTTTATACTTAATGTATTGAACAGACATTATCTGAACAAAGCCAAAATGAAAAAAGCCGGGCTTTCCGGCACACCTGAATATGCAATCGAAAAATCGGGCGTGAATGCGGGCTATGGCCTTCTCGTAACCCGGATGGAATTATCAAGCGTAAAATATTCAAACAACCTTGAAAACTGGAATATTAAAGAAAATGACCTTGACTTTGAAGCAGAAAAAGCAAAGCAGATACTATTGCCACAGTGGGGCATATGGGTTACAGCACATGCACGCTGGGCGCTTTTTCAGCCGGGCTTCAAGATCATTGACGAGCTGGGAGCTGACTACATTATATATAATGATACAGACAGCTACAAATGCAGAAAGCATCCGAGAGTATTAGAAATATTTGAAGAGTATAACAAGTGGATAGCTAAAAAAATACAAGCGGCAGGACTGACAGACCCCGCCTTTGATGATCTGGGCATGTTTGACTTGGAAAGCCCCAATATAACACGTATAAAGACTTTAGGAGCAAAGCGTTATCTGACAGAAGAAGACGGCAAGATTAAAGCGACTGTTGCAGGAATGCCGAAAAGCGCAATACTCAATTTTGACAAAGACCCCTTTGCCGCTTTTGATATACTGGGTATGGAATTAAAGGCAGATGTATCAGAAAAAAACACAATACATTATGAAGATAATGCTTCAGAATGGATTGCGCCTGACGGAGTAAAAATGACTGAAAGGTCAAGCGCTGCAATATTTGAAATTGCATTCACAATGAAGCTTGACAGATTTTACCGGGCATTTATTGAAAGCGGCCTTGATGAAAGGAGCGTGTTAGGAAATTGAAAGTTGAAGCTGAAGAGATAAAATATCTCAATGGAAATGTACAAGACGGCATAAAAGTTGACTGGCAAAAAGTTTTTTCCTATTATAAAGCGCTTAAAATGCCAAAAGGCATTTATAACCCGGCAAAGGAACTTGACCCCGGCGCTGCCGAATGGTTTATACTGATATCATCCCGAAGCACCGGCAAAACAACAAACCTTTTAATTATTTCAATCATACTGTTTTTGATGTATGGTATTACTACACCTTATATAAGACAAAGACCGGACATGACAGCCCGGCAGAATATCGAAAAGCTGTTTGAAGTTATCCGGGCTTGTGGTTATATAAAAGACCTGACCGACGGCCAGTACAACAATGTGTATTACTTCGGGCATAAAATGTATCTTTGCCACATTGACGAAAAGGGCGAAAGAGACGGCAGATCAGAAGCGTTTATGTATGCGCTTGACCTGACACAGAACGAAGTATATAAAAGCTCGCTGAACATGCCGACAGGCGATTTTATAATATTTGACGAGTTTATAAGCAGCACATATGCAAACAACGAGTTTGTCACATTGTGCGACTTGCTGAAGACAATACTCAGAGACAGACTGACCGGTAAGATATTTTTACTGGCCAATACAACTAATTATTATAATGAATATTTAAGAGAGTTATATATTCAGGATGAAGTTTTAAAAGTCGGTGAAGACGAGCCCTTCATAAAGCTTACGCAGAAAAAGACACGTATTTTTGTACATATTATATCTAACAGAAACAAGCAAAGAGCCAAAGTAAATACATTATACTTCGGCTTTGACAATCCGAAGCTTGCCAGTATCACCGGCGGCAGCTGGGCGGTCGACAGTTACCCGCACTTTTTCAGGGATGACGAGCGGGAGCTTGTTGCAAAAGATTTTTATATCACTTACGCAGGCAAGATTTTACAATTAGACTTGTATATATCACCGAAGCTTGGCAAACATGTATTTGTACATGATGCGATCAAGATCAACGAAAAAGCCCGGCGCATTTATACAATCGGTGAGATTGACGACAGGCGGCAGGCTTACAAATTCGGAGATACAAAGATTGACAAAATACTTTGGCGCTTATATAATGCAAATAAATGGTATTACTATAACAATGATATAGGCTTTACGGTTGATACATATGTCAACAAAGCAAATAAATTATGATTGCCCCATAGGGCGGAAAGGAGCCAGCATGGCTAACACAAAAAAGAACACACAGGCACAGAAGGAGCAGGAGAACGGAAAGTTTTATCTTGCAGGCACGATCACGACAGCAATGTACGGCAAGCGGACTTTTTCAAACGGCAAAAAGGACAAAGACGACAAGTACAGAATATCGCTGAAGTGTACAGCAGAAGCAATCGACAAGCTGAAAGAAACAGCAGAGCCCTTTTATGTAGACACTGAAGAAAAGTGGCTGCCTGAATGGCTGACAAATGATACACCGGAAGACGGCGGATACATCAATTTGTCAAGCGGTTTTGACATCAGAGTCGGCGAGTATGTAAACGGCAGTATTGCTGATGCAGGCAGTCTCACAGACTATCTTGCAGACCATGGCGGAAACATCAACGGCAGCAAAGCTGTTGTACTTGTTTCAATAAAGCCCGGTGCAATTTACCCGGCAGCGCTTCTGATCAAAGAGCTTCATGTGATGGATATCGGCTCAATGTTTGCAGGTAACGACTTTGAAAATGCTTTTGGTGAGGATTTACCCTTCTAAAGAAAGTATTTGACAAATTAAATATTATAGTGTACTATGGGTGTAGAAAGAAACGCTACACCCATTATTTTTTATTATGAAAGGAGACATAATATGTCAGTTGAGTATTTAAACAACAATGCCGTTTACTCGCTTGTAAATGAAGCTTACAAGCAGTCAGTTGGCGAAAAGGCCGTTGCAACAGAGTCGCTTGCAGACTTTATCGACGGCGGAATTGCACATGATGATCTCGGAAAATATCGTGAGCAGTTTACAAAAGCTTTAATACTTGGCAGTGTTAAATCTGTATTTCTTGACAGCCTGTACCGCAGATCAAAGGCTTACGGCTTCAGAACAGAAGACATGCAGTTTAAAGCAATCATTCAGGCAATCACTATCACAGCGCCTGAGGTACAAGCAGCGCACAACTGGAAAGTTTTTGCAGATGGTGACAGTATCGGAACTTACAATATCAAACTTCCGACAGTTGATGCTACACTTTACGGCAAGACTTCAAGCTGGGAGCTTCAGTATGATCTGACCGGCAACCAGTGGGATGATGCTTTCACATCTGAAGCAGAAGTTGAAGGCTTTGTCGGTGCGATCAGGCTTGCAATTGCAAACGCACTTGAAGCACATGACGAAGAGCTTGACGACTTACTCAGAAACGCATTGATCGCTGAATGTATCAAGAATGATGCAAAGGTAACAGCTCACTCAATCTCAGTTGTTGACCTTAGAAAAGCATACAATGCAGAAATGAAGCCTTCAAGTGCTATCACTACTGCTGCAGATTTCCTTGCAAACGCTGACTGCTTGAAGTTTATGAGCCGTAAGCTTACAGAGTTTAAAGACTATTTCAAGAAAATGTCAAAGCTGTTTAATATTGCACAGCGTGCAACTTTCGTACCTGAAGAGCGTATCAAGCTTCAGATTTTAGGCTATGCAGAGCAGGCCTTCAACAGCGTTGCACAGTCCGGCACTTTCCATGAGATATTCACATCACTTCCCGGATATGAGACAGTACCTTACTGGCAGGGCTCAGGCTTACAGGATGCAACAAGTACAGCGCTTGCATTTGATCAGCTGTCAAAGATCAGTGTTAAAGATGAAAACAATGTAACAACAACCGCTGAAGGTATTGTTGCACTTATGGCTGACAAGTGGGCGTGCTTACATGGCCTGAAGTACCCCCGAAGAATTGCCACAAAGTACCATGAGCCCGAAGACGTGCTTCAGACTTTTGTGCAGACTGTTGAAAACAGAGCGGTTATCCCTACACAGAATGCTGTCGTATTTATTCTTTCGACTGAGCCTTCCGTTACAGTATCACCTAATCAGTTAACACTGAAGGTAGGCGGAACTGCTGATCTTAGCGCTGTTACATATCCCGCAGCAGAGACTGTTACTTGGAGCGCTTCAGATTTGGGCGCATATGCAAGCGTAAATGCAAGTACCGGTAAAGTTACAGCTGTTGCCGAAGGTGATGCAACGATCACTGCAACAATTACTGTTAACGGCGTATCTTATACAGATACATGTGCAGTCACTGTTGAAGCTGCAGCTGAAGCCTGATGCTTTGGTGATGGTTACCCCATAGAACATGTGAACTCCGGAAAAGGGGCTGAGGTTATTGCCTCAGCCTTTTTTCTTACAAGAGGTGGCAAAATATGAATATACTTGAAGATTTAAAAAGACTTAGAAAAGTACCTTTTACAAAGACAGCTTTGCAAAGTTATATAATCGAAATAATGGAAAATTTCTTTTATTCCATGTTTGATTATACAGACTTTCCTGAAAGTATGCCGAAAGAGTACGCTGAAAGATATCTGATCTGGTACGGCGCAGCTGCCGCCGGTGAAGTACCGGAGAATTACAACAAAGGACTTTACAAAGGTACAAAGGTATTTTTACATGCGGCTGCAACTGAAGAGCCCGACATATACGGCATAGGCAGCAAATGCATTGTTACCGGCTGCAATGGATATTGTGAAGAAAAAGAGTTTGACGAAATTGCATTCGGATGGAATAATTCGGCGCACACAAACTTGTCACAGTTTATTGCGTTATCATCCGAAGCAATAGCAAATACTTTAGTAACTGTCAGATCTGATGTTAACTACGCAAAAAATCATCCTATATATAAAGCACGTGACGACAAGGAAGCCGCAGCGCTGAACGCATACTGGCAGAAGGTCAAGGACTCTGACGGCTCAGACGACCTTGCAATCGCTTCAAAAAACATACTTGACGAAGTGCTGGAAGGACAGCCCGGCGCAGCTCAGAACGTGATAAATCTTTCAGACCCTTTGACCAGTGACAAACTGCAATATATAACAAAGGTTGTTGACGATTATATGCGCTGGTGCTTCGGACTGTACGGCCAGACCATACAAGGTAACGGCAAGATGGCACAGCAGACAGTCGACGAAGTGAACGGACAGACAAGCACAAGCTTTATCTTGCCGAATGACATGTTATATCAGCGCAAGTTATGGCTTGAAAGAATGAAAGCCAAAGGCTTAGTACCTGAAACAGCAGACATTGACTTCAGCAAGGCTTGGAAGGTTGAAGAAGTAAAATATCAGAAAGAAGCTGACATTGACGAAAACGGCGAACTTGAAGAAGTACAGCCGGGCGAAGAGCCGGAGACAGAGCCGGAGACTCAGCCGGAAGAACAGAAAGGAGCTGACGAAGAGTGAAAAAGTTTTATAAACTTGAAGACATAGCAAACTTTGAAAATATAAATAACCACTTTGCAGCTGTCGGCACTCCGACGTTTTCTGTTGATGCACAGCAGCTCAACTTATGGAATGAAAGCCAGTTTGAAAGCATCTTTGAAGAGCATACCGAAAAGAGCTTTTATTATAAAGAAACAAATGACCCTTGGGGCGCTTTCAAGATCAAGTATACACAGTGGCTCGGAAGAAACAGCAGTTTTATTGCAAACGAGCTGTCAGCGCTTCTGTCAAAATACAATCCAATCTATAACTATGACCGGCACGAAGTTTCAAGCGGAAGTGATACTGAGCTTCAGACACCGGATGAATGGAAAGACACAAAGGTTATCACTCCGAATAACTGGAAGTCAACAACAACACAGACTCCAACTAACTGGAAGTCAACAGAAACACAGACACCGACAAACTGGCAAGATCAGAACGTGAAAAGCTTTACAGACTACCACGAAACAGAAACACAGACACCGACTGACTGGACAGAAGAAACCGAAAAGAGCTTCGACCAGTACCACGAAACAGAGACACAGACACCAACAAACTGGGAGCAGACAGTCACACAGACTCCGACACAGTGGCAGAAGACAAGCACTGACAGCTTCACAAATTACAATGAGACGGAAACAGAGCGCCCGACAAACTGGGAGAAGACCACACAGACACAGGGCGCAAGCGGCTCAAACTCTGAAGCTACACAAAATCAGATCATCCCTTATGATGGCAGTGACTTTGCAAATGTTTCAAAATCGGTTACACAGCGTGATCAGAACGTGAAAGAGACACAGAGCGGCACTTTTGCACATGAAAAGACAATTTCAGGTACAAAAACAAACACTGAGACACAGGCCGGCACATATCAGACAACAACGGAACAGGATGGAACTTTTGAGACTGACCGTACAAAGACCGGCACTGAAACTGATACAAAAACTCAGTCAGGTACATACGAGACTGACCGCATAAAGACCGGTACTGAGACAGATACAAGAACTCAGTCAGGTACATATAAGACGGAAACAGAGCAGACCGGTACATATCAGACCGAAACAGCTGAAACAGGAACAAAGACTGAGACTTCCGAAAAGTCGGGAACTTTTGAGAGCAAGACCACTTACGGAAAGAAGCTTGATATCTCAGGCAATATCGGTGTTTTATCGACTGAAGACATGATCAGGCAGGTTATCGAGTTATATGACACTGATTTCATAAAGCGCTGGATTGTAAGATTTATTGACAGTGTTTGTGTATATGTTTAATTTTACAAATGGCAACTTGCAGGCAACTTGCAGGCAAGTTGCCAACTATAAAAGAGTAATTTTATCGTTAGAAAGGTATAACAATGGGCATATGTTTTGTATTAGGTTTAATATGTGGAATACTTTATGGTTGTTCATTAGGTTATGAGTTATGTCTTAAATATGAAGATAAATAGAAAGGTGGTGTAGTAATTGGCTTGGGTAAATGTTGAACTTCCAATTGTGACTGGAACTTGTACTAATGACACAATTTGGAATGGTTCGGATAGTGCAACCATTCAGCAAACAACACCATTTAGTGGAATAGTATTAAATGCGTGCGAAAGTTATTCGGCTATGGATACAAATCATTGGCTGTTTGGTGATGATAGTTTTGGTATATATGTTCAAGGTGGTAGTTCGACAACTATCAATATGAATGCTCGTGTCACTAACACAGGTAATTATTTCAATGCTATTGTCAGAGGTAATAGCAATTATTCAGATATTACAATTTGTTGTGGATATAATCCACAAACAGATGTTGGAAAAATATTAGTTGTTTATAGTTATAAATGGAATGGTACTACATATTATACTATGTCAAGGACAACAAGAACGGCATTTTGTAGGTATGCGTATAACAATCCGCCTATAACTTATACTTGGCAATCCGTACCAAGTATTAGCGGTAAAAATGGGATTTTATCGTTATCACATGTCAGAGACGACAGCTTGCTTGATGGCGGCTCGCAGACTTTTACACCAGAGCAGGTATATGTTACAGAAGAGTCAAGAGTCGGTAATATTATGGCAAATGTGCCTATTGGTAAAGCAATAAGAGCTATATACTCAGGTGTTGCAAATTATCTTGGAATAATGAAAGATACAGCTTCATCATTTACTGTGATTTTGCAACTGGTAGAGCACATTACAAGAAGAATTTATTTAAAATCTTTTGTAACTGACAAATGCTATATCGGCTTCATACTTGATGCAGATCAGGAGGCGGCAAGAGTCGGAATATTTTATCCGCAGTATGACCCACAAACAGAAATACTGACAGGATATACAGTTAACTTTACAGATACTGACTACTCAGAGTCTGATATTTGGGACTGGCTGCAAGGCGGAATTGACCCTGACACTGACGGCCCGGAAGTAAACGAAGAAGACGAAGGCACGCCGGATGAATACCAGCCGGACATTGCAATAACCGGTATTACAAAACCGAGTTATGGCGCTATTGATACAGGCTTCACTACAATGTACCGCATGTCAAAAGGTGAGCTGCAAAGGCTTAGTAATTTCTTATGGACTGACAGCTTTGTTTCAAATGTCAAAAAGTTTTTCAATGACCCACGAGAAATTATTGTTGGCTTGTCAATCATGCCGGTATTACCTGATACGGAAGCTGCACCGGGCAGCGAAGTCAAAGCCGGTGGAATTTCAACAGGCGTATACGGCTTAAAGCTTACTGATCAGTACAAGCTTGAAACATACGGAGTAATTGAAGTAAAGGCTGAAAAAGGCAATTTCTTAGATTATGCACCGTATACACAGGTAACAGCTCATTTACCTTTTGTCGGGGCTCACTCGCTGGATGTTAACGACGTTATGGGCAAACAGCTTGCTTTAAAGTATATATTTGACTTTTTGACTGGCTCATGCGTTGCTGAAATTGATGTCTACGACGAAGAAGCCGGCGAGCTGAAACCTCGTTATTTCTTTGGCGGCTCATGCGGAATACAAGTTCCTTCCAGTTCTGAAGATTTTAGCCGTATGTATTCAAGCATACTTTCAGCCGGCGCAACACTGGGCAGCGCACTTTCAACAATTGCAACAGGCGGGCTTACAGCACCTTTGCTTTTGGGCACTGCATCAAACATGCTTGCAAATGGAATGAACGGCAGCCCTTCTGTTGAATTTAGCTCAGGCTCAGGAAGTGTAAACGGTATGATCGGATGCAAAGCAGCATATCTTGTTATATCAAGACCAAAAGAAAAGGTTGCAAAAGACCAACAAAAATATGTTGGCAAACCTTCATTCATGACACGTACTTTGTCAAGCTGCCGAGGATATACAAAATGTTTGAATGTTCATTTGGATAATGTACCATGTACAGCAACAGAAAGGACTGAAATCGAGCGTTTATTATTGGATGGTGTAAGAATAGCAACAGGCAGCACAACACCGGAATATACACCCACAACAGCTTCAGATCATGGCTTGATTTTCCTTAAATGTACATCCGACATGGATGTTATCGGCAAGAGCTGGGATGAAGAACACACGCTGACTGTTGAAGGCAAATTGATGTTTGATCAGGACATGTTAACACCAAAGTTTGTACTTGAAGCAGATACACTTGCATATAATTATTGTTATATACCGGACTTCGGCCGCTTCTACTATGTTACAAAGCAGCTGATCAAGACCGGAAGTTTGACAGAAATACATTTGCAGTGTGATGTATTACAGAGCTGGAAAACTCAAATACTCAGCAATAAAGCAGTTATTGAAAGATCAGCAAACGACAGTAATGTTAATGCTTATTTTTCAGATAGCATGTATTGGACTCAGGCAAACAAAGAAGTTAAAACAGTACCGTTTTTGGATCGTGACGGCAACGAACTTGTTTTTGACATACCTGAAAACAATTATATCTTGACAATAGCGGGGAGTGATTAAATCATGGATTTTGCAACGATTGTTAGCGCTGTATCAGCTGTCGGCTTTCCGATTGTTTTCTGTTTAATTTTGTACAAGACCATGTTAGACCAGAACAGACAGCATAAAGAAGAATCGGACAAGCTCACTGAAGCAATACATAATAATACACTTGTTATACAGAAGTTAGTTGACAAGCTGGAAACTGACGGAAAGGACACGAAATGACGAAGCGTGAAAAGGTTTTATTGTATGCTTCCAAACAGGCGGGCAGGTGCTCGCCTTATGTTTGGAGCGGTCAAGGTCAGAAAGTAAAGAGTTTGACCGTTTGTAAATTGGCAAAGATGGAAAACAGCGGTGCAAATGCTGGCCGGGTGATGGAGTTTATTTATAATCACCAGTCAGAAATTGACAAGAACAGCAAAGTATTTGATTGCTCAGGCTTTGTAATATGTTCGCTGCAATATGCAGGCATACTGCCAAAAGACTTTGACGACACAGCAAACGGCCTGATGCATAGTGCATATTTTGCTCACGTTGATTTTAAAGACAAGCAGCCGGGCGATCTGATATTTAAAGTTGAAGGCGACAAGGCTTATCATGTGGGCATTGTAACTGATGCTGGCATGGTTACTGAAGCAAAGGGCAGAGCGTATGGCGTTGTCGAAAATAGGATTGACAGTGTTTGGAGTCAGTGCAGAAGGCCTGTATATACGTAAGTATAACGGACAGTTTAACAGACTGTCCGTTTTATTGTACTTTGCTATGTTTCACAATGTTTCACGCTCGTTTTGTGCAACTTGCACAAAAAATGCAACGACTTTTTGTATATTTTTCTA
>JAZQSP010000068.1:0-1314 GCA_045630205.1 Faecalimonas sp.
CATTATAGCATTTGCAGATGTCCCATAGAAGGAGTTTATCCGCAAGTGTTGCTTTATCCATTTGAAAAAGACTTCAATGTTCCATCTGTATTTATACAGCAATGCCACTTTCTCGGCAGGAAGTTTGAAATTGTTGGTCAAGAACTGCATGGCTTTTCCTTTTTCCTCAACATAGTATGTAACCAGTCGGAGGTTTTTCGGATATCCGGCTTTTGCCCAACGGCTTGTAAATTCTATTGTGCGGTCAGCCATGACTTCTATTGGACTGTCATGTTTTATGTCGTCTTTCAAAACAAGATATTTGACATTGCGTTTGATAGGTACAATGAAAAAGGCTTTAGCCTCTTCTATTGTGAATAGTCCTTTAGTCTTCATGTATGCTTTGTCCATGATATACAGACATCCCTTTTCGTATGGATAGTCTTCCATGAATGTCTGGTCACGTTCTTCATGTCCTGTAATGAGGCACATTCTGGGGACTTCTCTTAAAAGGTCATACATCGTATGTAGCTTAATGCCGCCTACTCCTTGTTGGGGCACGCTCCACGGATATCTGCTGAGATCGAATTTAACGCTGCTTGAATCTATTGCAAAGAATCCGCTAATGAAAAATGACACTGACAGTTCTTCTAATTGCGGATTACGGAATTTAATGCATGCAGCCTTTTGCATCATCCTTTGTGCAAGTTCACGATAAATGGCAACTTCACGTTTGGAATTGGCATGTGAGATGTTATTTCGGCTGATATGCTTACCGATACCCATTCTATAAAGTTTGTCGCCATGAGCACGCAATGAAACCTCAATGTCGCGCAGGCTGCGTCGGGACGTTAATTGCGCCCATATCATAGCCAAAAGATGATTCCAACAACTAAACTCCTTGACATACTGATTGCCATGGTAACGGGCTACCAAAATCTCAAAATAATTTCTATCTATGAATTGGGACAACTGATTGAACACGTAAGGAATTTGGGACATATTGTGACATTTTGAAAGTTTGTGCGAAATTAGCACAATACATCCATTTCAAAATCCTCCGCATGGAAATATCTTCATAAGATACTGAAAAACAAATAATAAGCAACTTAATTAACATTTTCTTTGGGACAGCAGTACTCTGCCGTACGTCCGTTGTCTTGGCTATACTTTGCCAGAAGTTCGCTACGGATAAAGGAAAAATCAATGAGGTCATTTATCTGACGCAAAAGATTGGTCTTGGGGACTAGAATGTCATACAGACTTGAATGGTCGCTGAATGGAAGTGTAGGTTCAATCGGTAACATGTTTCTTCTTTTAAAACATAAAGATACA
>JAZQSP010000069.1:0-8734 GCA_045630205.1 Faecalimonas sp.
GTCATCTCTACGGAGGCTGAATATGAAAGCAGAAAAGCAACCTTAAGTTTCACTTTTTCAAAGGATTCCTATCTGGAATCAATGGATGTTTCCGCATCCTATGCAATGAATGAGATTCTTGCAAAGGCAGGACTTAATACATTATTAGGTATGGGAACGGTGTTTGCTGTACTTATTTTCTTGGCATTTTTAATTTCTTTGATGCAATATATTCCAAATATTATGGAATGGTTTGAAAAGATAACAGCTAAGAATAAACAACCTGTAGTACAGGAAGTACAGACAACTGCTCCAAGCAATCAGGCAGCTCCGGTAGTTGAACAAGTGGATGCGGTAGATGATTTGGAGCTGGTTGCAGTTATTACAGCGGCAATCGCAGCAGAGGAAGGTACTACAACGGATGGATTCGTAGTGCGTTCGATTAGAAGAAGACCAACAAATAATTGGAGATAGAATTGATTTTAGGAGGAATTGAATCATGAAAAGTTATACAATCACAGTAAATGGAAACGTATATGACGTAACAGTAGAAGAAAAAGTTGGCGGAGTAGCACCAGTAGCTGCAGCACCGGTTGCGGCACCAGTAGCAGCTCCTGTAGCAGCACCAGCACCAAAAGCGCCTGTAGCAGCAAATGCAGGCGGAATTGAAGTGAAAGCAGGCGCAGCTGGTAAAGTATTTAAGTTAGAAGCAAGCGTTGGACAAAGCGTGAAGAAAGGTGATGCCGTTCTTATCATCGAAGCAATGAAGATGGAGATTCCTGTTGTTGCTCCGGAAGACGGAACAGTAGCAAGTATCAATGTTGCAGTAGGTGACGCAATTGATGCAGGAACGGTATTAGCAACATTAAACTAATACCCGGAGGTTAAGACATGGAATATATAACAACGACATTGGGAAATCTCATTCAGCAAACCGCATTTTTGAACCTTACAGGTGGTAATATCATTATGATCGGTGTTGCATGTTTTTTCCTGTATTTAGCAATTAGACATGGTTTTGAGCCATTGTTGCTTGTTCCAATTGCATTTGGTATGCTCCTTGTTAATATCTTCCCAGATATCATGATCAGTGCGGAAGAAGCAGAGAACGGAGTGGGCGGACTTTTGCATTATTTCTACTTGATGGATGAATGGGCAATCCTGCCGTCACTCATTTTCCTAGGAGTTGGTGCAATGACAGACTTTGGTCCATTGATTGCCAATCCAAAGAGTTTCCTTTTAGGAGCAGCAGCGCAGTTTGGTATCTTCGCAGCATACCTTGGCGCTATGGCTATGGGATTCTCAGACAAAGCGGCAGCGGCTATTTCAATCATCGGTGGAGCAGATGGTCCGACATCTATCTTCCTTGCAGGTAAGTTAGAGCAGACAGCGATCATGGGACCTATCGCGGTTGCGGCATATTCATATATGTCACTTGTACCGATTATCCAACCGCCGATTATGAAGTTATTAACAACAGAAGAAGAACGTAAGATTAAGATGGAGCAGCTCCGTCCGGTATCTAAGTTAGAGAAGATCTTATTCCCAATTATTATCACAATCGTAGTATCTTTGATTCTTCCTACAACAGCACCACTTGTAGGTATGCTGATGCTAGGTAACTTATTTAGAGAATCAGGTGTTGTGAGACAGTTGACAGATACTGCATCGAATGCACTTATGTACATCGTAGTTATCCTTCTTGGTACATCTGTAGGTGCGACAACAAGTGCAGAGGCGTTTCTGAATTGGGATACATTAAAAATCGTTGCACTTGGATTGGTTGCATTTGCATTTGGAACAGCGGCAGGTGTAGTCTTTGGTAAGATTATGTGCAAAGCAACCGGTGGCAAGGTAAATCCACTCATTGGTTCAGCAGGTGTATCTGCGGTACCTATGGCTGCCCGTGTATCACAGAAGGTTGGTGCAGAAGCTGACCCTACGAACTTCTTACTTATGCATGCAATGGGACCAAACGTTGCAGGTGTTATCGGTACAGCAGTAGCAGCCGGTACATTTATGGCAATCTTTGGTGTGAAATAGAATTTGGAGGATATAGATATGGAAATCACAAAAAAACCGATTAAAATTACCGAAACAATTTTGCGTGATGCTCATCAGTCTCTTATCGCTACAAGAATGACAACAGAACAGATGCTTCCAATCGTTGAGAAGATGGACAAAGTTGGTTATCATTCTGTAGAGTGCTGGGGCGGTGCAACATTTGACGCATCACTTCGTTTCTTAAAAGAAGATCCATGGGAAAGACTTCGTAAATTCCGTGATGGATTCAAAAATACAAAATTACAAATGTTATTCCGTGGACAGAATATCTTGGGATACCGTCCATACGCAGATGACGTAGTAGAATATTTCGTACAGAAATCAGTTGCAAATGGTATGGATATCATCCGTATCTTCGACTGTTTGAACGATATTCGTAATCTTCAGACAGCTGTTAAAGCTGCTGTAAAAGAAGGTGCAGATGCACAGGTTGCGCTTTCCTACACATTGGGTGATGCTTATACAATGGAATACTGGATGGACATTGCAAAGAGAATTGAAGAGATGGGTGCAACATCTATCTGTATCAAGGACATGGCAGGTCTCTTAGTACCATACAAAGCAACAGAATTGGTAAGTGCGTTAAAAGAAGCAACTGACCTTCCAATTCAGCTTCATACACACTACACATCAGGTGTGGCTTCTATGACATATTTGAAGGCAGTAGAAGCAGGTGTTGACGTAATTGATACAGCGATGTCACCATTTGCACTTGGTACATCACAACCAGCAACAGAAGTTATGGTTGAGACATTCAAAGATACACCATACGACACAGGATTGGATCAGAACCTATTGGCAGAGATTGCTGATTACTTCAGACCACTCCGTGATGAAGCTTTGGCAAGCGGACTTCTCAATCCAAAGAACATGGGTGTAGACATTAAGACACTTCTTTACCAGGTACCTGGTGGTATGTTATCTAATCTTACATCACAGCTCAAAGAGCAGGGTGCTGAAGATAAATACTATGACGTATTGGCGGAAGTTCCAAGAGTTCGTAAAGACCTTGGTGAACCACCACTTGTAACACCTTCATCACAGATCGTTGGTACACAGGCTGTATTCAATGTGCTTATGGGTGAACGTTACAAGATGGCTACTAAAGAGACAAAAGACGTATTAAGTGGAAAATACGGTGCAACAGTTAAGCCATTTAACGAAGAAGTTCAAAAGAAAGTTCTTGGAGAAAATCCAGAAGTTATCACATGTCGTCCGGCTGATTTAATTCCTGACGAATTAGATACACTTCGTGGTGAAATGGCACAATGGTCACAACAGGAAGAAGACGTTCTTACATACGCATTGTTCCCACAAGTTGCTACAGACTTCTTTAAATACAGAGAAGCACAGCAGACAAGAGTGGACCAGACAGTGGCAGATACAGAGAACGGAAGTTATCCGGTGTAGAGAAATAATGACAGAACCTGACATGATGTTGGGTTCTGTTTTTTTGAGAGTCTGCTTCGACAGACTCTTTTTATAATGACAAGGTTATATGAAAATGGTATAATGATTGCAACAGTTGAGCCATAAGGAGGGTGTTGATATGGCTAAATATATCATGGCATTGGATGCAGGAACGACGAGTAATCGCTGTATTCTGTTTAATCAAAAAGGAGAAATGTGCAGTCTTGCACAACGAGAGTTTACACAATATTTCCCACAACCGGGTTGGGTTGAACACGATGCAGATGAAATCTGGGCGAGCATGCTCGGTGTTGCAGTTGAAGCAATGAATAAAATCGGAGCTGGTGCTGAAGATATTGCGGCAATTGGTATCACGAATCAAAGAGAAACAGCAATTGTGTGGGATAGGAATACCGGCGTTCCGATGTATCATGCAATTGTATGGCAATGTCGAAGAACATCCGAGTACTGTGATTCTTTAAAAGAAAAAGGGTTAACTAATGAGTTCAAAAGAAAAACAGGACTGGTAATAGATGCTTATTTTTCGGGAACAAAGGTAAAATGGATTCTTGATCATGTGCCAGGTGCCAGAGAGAAGGCTGACAAAGGAGAACTCTTATTTGGTACGGTTGAGACATGGCTGATTTGGAAATTGACAAAAGGTGCCGTACATGTAACAGATTATTCAAATGCTTCACGTACGATGCTTTTTAATATCAACTCTTTAGAGTGGGATGAAGAGATACTTGCTGAAATGAATATTCCAAAATGTATGCTTCCGGAAGCAAAACCGTCTAGTTGTATTTATGGATATTCAGATGCATCTTTTTTGGGTGGTAAGATTCCAATTGCAGGTGCAGCAGGTGACCAACAGGCTGCACTCTTTGGACAAACATGTTTTACAGCTGGTGAAGCAAAGAATACCTATGGGACAGGGTGCTTCCTGCTTATGAATACCGGTGAAAAGCCTGTATTTTCAAATAATGGACTTGTAACAACAATAGCGTGGGGATTAGGTGGAAAGGTAACATATGCCTTAGAAGGTTCTATCTTTGTGGCAGGTGCAGCCATTCAATGGTTGCGTGATGAGATGAGATTTATTGATTCCTCTGCTGAATCCGAAATGATGGCAATGCAGGTTCAAGATACGAATGGTTGCTACGTAGTACCTGCATTCACAGGTCTTGGCGCACCACATTGGGACCAATATGCAAGAGGCACGATTGTAGGTTTAACGCGTGGTGTCAACAAATATCATATTGTAAGAGCGACACTGGATTCCATTGCGTATCAGGTGAATGATGTCCTTTCTGCAATGAAATCAGATTCCGGAATTGAACTCTCTGCACTTAAGGTAGATGGTGGTGCAAGTGCGAACAACTTTTTAATGCAAACACAGGCTGATATTATCGGTGCACCGGTGAATAGACCACAGTGCGTTGAGACAACCGCTATGGGCGCTGCATATCTTGCCGGACTTGCAGTCGGATATTGGGCAAACAAGGAAGAGGTAATCCGAAACTGGACAATTGAGCGGACTTTTGAGCCAACTATCGAGGAAGAAAAAAGAGACATTATGATAAGAGGATGGAATAAAGCTGTTAAATACGCTTATGGATGGGCTAAGGAAGAATAGTGCTTGATGTTTTCTCTTAAATATCGCATAATAGAACATGAAAAAAGAAGAAGAGGACATATACATGAGTAAGGTGCTTGTAGTCGGAGGCGGAGCCGCAGGAATGTTTGCTGCGATTTTCGCTGCATACAACGGAAATGAAGTGCATATTTTTGAAAAGAATGAAAAACTTGGCAAGAAGCTTTATATCACCGGGAAAGGGCGATGTAACATTACAAACACATGCGATATGGACACGCTTTTTGCTTCGGTGGTGACGAATTCCAAGTTTATGTATAGTAGTTTTTACGGATATACCAATCACGATGTTGTGGATTTTTTTGAACGAATTGGTGTTCCGACAAAAACAGAACGTGGCAGTCGCGTATTTCCGGTTTCTGACCATTCTTCGGATGTCATTGCGGGCCTTACCCGTGAGCTGAATCAGTTGGGTGTAGAGATTCATCTTCATACCGGCGTAAAGAAAATTGTAGGGCAAGAACAGTTTGAATATATTGAGTTACAAGATGGAAGAAAGGTAAAGGGGGATGCCTGTATTGTGGCGACGGGAGGACTGTCATATCATACTACTGGTTCTACCGGGGATGGCTATCGTTTTGCCAAGGAGTTGGGGCATCAAGTAACAGAACTTTTCCCGGCTTTAGTTCCGCTTGTGGTCAAGGAGTGGTATGCGAAGGAACTGCAGGGATTATCGCTTCGCAATGTGCAGGCGACGATTTTCGATGATAAGAAGAAATTATATGATGATTTTGGGGAAATGCTGTTTACCCATTATGGTGTCAGTGGACCGATGATGCTCAGTGCGAGTAGTTATATCGGCAAGAAAATACAGGAAAAAGAACTTCGCCTGGTTATTGATTTAAAACCCGCACTTACTGCGGAACAATTGGACCAGCGAGTGCTTCGGGATTTTGAAGAGAATATGAACAAACAGTTTAAAAATGCAATTGGTAAATTGTTCCCTGCAAAACTCATCCCGATTATGTTAGAATTGAGTGGAATTGATCTGGACAAGAAGGTGAATCTAATCTCAAAAGAAGAAAGACAACAGTTTGTGCAGTTGATAAAGAATTTTGAGATGACGATTACGGGACTTCGTGATTATAATGAGGCAATCATAACCAAGGGCGGAGTGAATGTCAAAGAAATCAATCCGGCAACAATGGAATCAAAATTAGTTCAAGGATTGTATTTTGTTGGAGAAGTATTGGACCTGGATGCTCTCACGGGAGGTTTCAACTTGCAGATTGCATGGTCAACAGCCTATGCAGCCGGTAATAGTATATATTAAAGAAATGATGGAGGATAAAGAGATGGGATACAATGTGGCAATTGACGGTCCTGCAGGAGCAGGAAAAAGTACCATTGCAAAACGAGTTGCAAAAGAGATGGGATATGTGTATGTGGACACAGGTGCGATGTATCGTGCACTCGCGATTTGTTTTTTGAAGAAGGGATTAAAGCCTGAGGAGACAGAAAAAATTGCGGAAGCATGTAAAGAGGCTGTGGTCACAATCGGCTATGAGGATGGCATGCAACAGGTTTACTTAAATGGCGAGAATGTTACGGGCATGCTCCGTGAAGAAGCAGTTGGAAATATGGCATCTGTAAGTTCTGCAATCAAGGAGGTTCGCGCGCAACTTTTGGAACTGCAGAGAGAATTGGCAAGAACTAAGGATGTCGTTATGGATGGACGTGATATTGGGACAAACATTCTTCCAAATGCGGATGTCAAAGTGTATTTGACAGCAAGTGTCGAGACCAGAGCAAAGAGACGTTATCTGGAATTACAGGAAAAGGGCGTAGAATGTAATTTGGAAGAGATTGCACACGATATCGAGGAGAGAGATCACAGAGATATGAATCGCGAGATTGCACCGTTAAAGCAGGCAGAAGACGCGGTCTATGTAGACAGTTCTGACATGACAATTGATGAAGTGACGGAAGCAATCAAAACATTATGTAAATAGGAAAAGGAAACAGTATGGAAGTAAGATTGGCGAAGACAGCGGGTTTCTGTTTTGGTGTAAAACGCGCCGTGGAGACAGTATATGAACAAGTAAAAGAATGTCAGGATGAAAAGATCTACACTTACGGTCCGATCATTCACAATGAGGAAGTTGTGAAGGATTTAAAGAGTAAGGGTGTAGAGGTGATTCATACGGAAGAGGAACTTCGTGAACTTACATCCGGAGTTGTGATTATTCGTTCTCATGGAGTTCCGAAGCATATTCATGACATTCTACAGGAACAAGGACTTCAATGTGTAGATGCCACCTGTCCATTTGTAAAAAAGATTCATCGAATTGTCGAAGAAGAAAGCAAAAAAGGCAAGCACATTATTATTATCGGAGATGCAAATCACCCGGAAGTTCAAGGAATTAAAGGATGGTCGGAAACAGAGGTCACCATTATAAAAACGGAGGAAGAAGCCGAAGGATTTGAATTGTCTTATGATGCGGATATCTGTATCGTTTCTCAAACGACATTTAATTACAATAAATTCAAATATTTAGTTGAAATTATTTCGAAAAAAAGTTATAATATACATGTTTTAAATACAATTTGTAATGCAACCAAAGAACGTCAGACAGAGGCGGCAAGTATTGCAGATGAGGTTGAGGCTATGATAGTCATTGGTGACAAGCATAGTTCTAATACCCAGAAGTTATTTGAAATATGCAAAAGTGCATGTAAAGATACGTACTATATACAGACACTTGACGATTTGGATATGAATCAATTAAAGTCAGTAAAAACGGTAGGTATTACAGCAGGGGCGTCAACGCCCAACAATATAATTGAGGAGGTTCAAAATAATGTCAGAATTAACTTTTGAACAAATGTTAGAAGATTCATTCAAAACAATACGAAATGGAGAGGTTGTAGACGGTACAGTCATCGATGTAAAACCTGACGAGATCGTTTTAAATATAGGCTACAAGGCTGATGGTATCGTTGCTCGCAATGAGTACACAAACGATGCAAGTGTTGACTTAACAACAGTTGTTTCAGTTGGTGATACAATGACTGTAAAAGTATTGAAAGTCAATGATGGCGAAGGACAGGTTTCATTGACTTACAAGAGACTTGCTGTCGAAAGAGGAAACGAAAGATTAAAAGAAGCTTTCGAAAACAAAGAAGTATTAAAAGCTACTGTAGCTCAAATCCTTGGCGGCGGATTAAGTGTTGTTGTTGATGAGGCTAGAGTATTCATTCCTGCAAGCCTTGTATCTGATACTTATGAAAAAGATTTAAGCAAATATCAGGGACAGGAAATTGAATTTGTTATCAGCGAATTCAACCCAAGAAGAAATCGTATTATTGGTGACAGAAGACAGCTTCTCGTTGCTGAAAGAGCAGAAAAACAGAAAGAACTTTTCGCAAAACTTCAGGCTGGAGATACAGTAGAAGGTACAGTTAAGAATGTAACAGATTTCGGTGCATTCATCGATTTAGGTGGAGTAGACGGATTATTACATATCTCTGAAATGTCTTGGGGAAGAGTTGAAAATCCTAAGAAAGTTTTCAAAGTTGGTGAAACACTTAAAGTTCTCGTTAAAGATATCAATGAAACAAAGATCGCTCTTAGCCTTAAATTCCCTAACTCTAATCCATGGGCTAACGCAGCAGAAAAATATGCTG
>JAZQSP010000070.1:0-80788 GCA_045630205.1 Faecalimonas sp.
CATTCGTGATTACGGGGAAGATAAATTCGCGAAAAACATTGCAAAACACATTGTGATGGAGCGCGAAAAAGGTCCTATCGAAACTACCGGACAATTGATAGAGATTATCAAACGTGCCATACCAATGAAATTTCAAAAGACGGCAGGACATCCTGCGAAGAGAACCTTTCAGGCGATTCGCATTGAACTGAACAGAGAACTGGAAGTTCTGAGAGATACCTTGGATGACATGATTGAGTTACTAAATACAGACGGAAGGATATGTATTATCACCTTCCATTCATTAGAGGACAGAATTGTAAAGAGCATCTTCAAGAGAAATGAAGATCCTTGTACATGCCCAAGCCATTTTCCTGTTTGTGTCTGTGGAAATGTGCCAAAGGGAAAAGTAATTACAAGAAAACCGATTCTTCCAAGTGATGAAGAATTGGAACAGAATAGTCGCTCGAAAAGTGCGAAACTTCGCATTTTTGAGAGGAGCTAGATTATAAGGGAGTATCAAATATTAGGGAGTGAAGGATATGGCAACTTATGTAAGTGGCAATGTCGTACGGAAAGAAGCTGTAAATATTCCAAAGAGGCAACAGCAAAAAGAAGTCAGCAATCGTGTCCGTACCAATCGCAGCAAAGCGATGCACATGAACAGGGGATATGTTACGTTTCTTGCAGTTGCAGCAGTTGTAACATTGTTTGCATGTGTAAAATACTTGCAATTACAGTCAGATATTACAAGCCGTTCAAAGCATATTACTTCTTTGCAGCAGGAGCTTTCTGCAGCGAAAGAAGCCAATACAACAAAATATAATGTCATTATGAACACAATGAATTTGGAAGAGATTCGCGATGTTGCAATGAATGAATTCGGCATGGTTTATGCAAGCGAGGAGCAGATTGTAACATATCAGAGTCCGACCGGAAAGGCTGTGATGCAGTATGCATCCATACCGGGAAGCGGAATTATTGCAAGTTCAGATGTGGTAGAATAATAAAGGGTGAAGTTCATGTCAGAAAAGAAACGAAAAAAACCGTCACCGATTCGGCAGAAGTTTCCCAAGAGAATGCAGAAAAAGCTAGTCATGTTGTTTATTGCAATTGTACTAGCTTTTGTTGGTTTAATTGGGAGGGCGACTTATATCAATGCCACCAATGGTGAGAAATATACGAAAATCGTATTGGATCAACAACAATATAACAGTAGAGTTATTCCATTTAAACGCGGTGATATTTTAGACCGAAACGGCACCGTGATTGCGACCAGTGAGCGTGTCTACAACGTCATTTTGGATGCGTACGTGATGCTTTCTAAAGATGATAAAACAGACCGAGAGACCATTATGCAGGTAAAAGAGGTTTTGTCTGAATGCTTTGAAATTGAAAGTTCAGTCATTGATAATATCGTAGAAGAGAAAGCGGGAAGCCGCTATATTATTTTGAAGAAAAAAGTTACTTATGCAGATGCGCAGAAATACAAAGCGATGAAGGAAGAAGTCTACGAGGATGAGAAAGGGAAAGCGCACAAAAAGTATCCGAACATATCATGTATCTGGTTGGAGGAAGATTATATCCGTTCTTATCCGTATAACACCTTGGCATCGGATTTAATTGGATTTACGGTGGCCGGCAATGTGGGAAATGCGGGAATTGAAGCGTCTTACAATAGCATTTTAAACGGGACAGACGGAAGAGAGTATGGATATCAGGATACAGATGCTTCTCTGGAGCGCACCGTGAAGAATGCGGTAAATGGTGAGACCGTCGTATCGACGATTGATATTACCCTTCAGAGCATTGTTGAGAAGCATATTTTAGCATTCAATGAGGCTCATAAAAATGAGGCGACAAGCGGAGAGGGAAGTAGAAATACGGCGGTAATCATCATGAATCCAAATACCGCGGAGATTTTGGCGGAAGCCTCTTATCCGAATTTTGATTTGAATAATCCGAGAGATTTGAGCAAGTATTATTCAGAAGAAAGTATTGCAGCAATGTCCAGCGAGGAGAAGTTGGACAAGCTGAATAAGTTGTGGAGAAATTTCTGCGTCAGTGACACCTATGAACCGGGTTCTACCATTAAGCCGTTTACAATGGCATCTGCATTAGAAAACGGGACACTAAGCGGTGGTGAAGTATATAATTGCACGGGTTCTAAGGTGGTTTCAGGAACGACGATTCGATGCGCGAATCGAAGCGGTCATGGAATGCAGACACTTGCAGATGGTATTGCGAATTCGTGTAACGTGGTGCTCATGAATGTTGTTTCTGCACTAGGACCGAATGAATTCAGCCGATACCAGAAGATTTTCGGATTTGGACAGAAGACCGGCATTGATTTGCCGGGAGAAGCAGAGACATCAAGCCTTATATATCCTGCAGAAAAATTGAAACCGGTGGAGCTTGCAACAAACTCCTTTGGACAGAGCTTTAATGCCACAGCGACACAGATGGTTGCAGGATTTGCTTCTCTTATTAACGGTGGAAACTATTACAAACCGCATGTGGTGAAACAGATACAGGATGAGAACGGTAATGTCATTGAGAACATCAATCCGGTGCTCCTAAAGAAGACTATTTCTGAGGAGACAAGTCGTCAGATGCGAAGCTACATGACCAAGACTATGACAGAAGGAACCGGAAAGAGCGCCAGTGTGGAAGGCTATACGATGGGTGGTAAAACAGGAACAGCAGAAAAACTTCCTCGTGGAAATGGCAAATATCTTCTTTCTATCATGGCATTTGCACCGGCGGAGAATCCGGAAGTGTTGGTGTATGTCTTGATTGATGAGCCGAATGTGGAGAGACAGGCGACAAGCAGTCTAGTAAAGGATTTGGCGAGAAGTATTATGGAAGAAGCATTTCCATATTTAAATATTACAAAAGAAGTAGTGAGTGAATAATCATAACCTCGCAAAAGTGTACATAAAAATTAACAACACTTTTGTGAGGTTTTTATATGAAGAATAAAACTTATAACCGAAGAAAGATTCTGATTATATTTTTGTGTGCAATGTTTATGCTGATCGGTTTGATTGCGAGGTTAGCATATCTTATGATTTTTGAGGCAGACTACTACCAGGAGAGAGCAGAGCAGCTGCATGAGAGAGAGCGTGCAATTAAGGCTGCGAGAGGTGAGATAGTTGACCGTAACGGCGTCGTGCTGGCAACGAATAAAACAGTATGTACCATTTCGGTGATACATAGTCAGCTAAAAGATGCAGAAAAGGTGATTCAGATACTGACCAAAGAACTTCAAATGGATGAGGCTGCGGTGCGGAAGAAAGTGGAGAAGGTATCGTCGCGGGAACAGGTAAAATCCAATGTGGCCAAGGAAGTCGGTGACCGCATCCGTGAATATGAACTTGATGGTGTGAAAGTGGACGAAGATTACAAGCGTTATTATCCGTTTAATGAGTTGGCTTCTAAGGTGCTTGGATTTACGGGTGGAGACAATCAGGGTATTATTGGACTGGAGGTCAAGTACGAGGAGTATCTGAAGGGGCAGAACGGAACGATTCTGACAACTACGGATGCAAGGGGGATTGAACTTCAAGGCATTGCAGAAGAACGTTTAGAACCAATTGCGGGAAACACCTTGCAATTAAGTCTCGATTATAATATTCAAAAATATGCGCAGCAGGCCGCTGAAAAGGTGATGCAGGAAAAAGAGGCGGATAAGGTTTCCTTGCTTGTTATGAATCCGCAAAATGGGGAAGTGCTTGCGATGGTCAATGTTCCCGAGTTCAATCTGAATGAACCGTTTTCACTGGAGACGATGAAACTGGAAGAAGCACCTGCAGATGATGAGGAAAAGCAGAATCTTCTGAATCAGATGTGGAGAAATGCGTGTATTAACGACACATATGAGCCGGGGTCTACCTTTAAGACATTTACTACGGCAGCGTGTCTGGAGGCAGGTGTGTTAAGCATAAGCGACGGCTTTTATTGTCCCGGATATCGCATGGTAGAAGACCGTAGAATTCGATGCCATAAGGTGGGAGGACACGGTTCGGAAACATTTGTACAGGGCATACAGAATTCCTGTAATCCTGTGTTTATTGATATAGGACTTCGCCTTGGCGTGGAGCAGTTTTATGAATATTTCAAGAAATTCGGACTTATGGATAAGACGGGTATTGACCTTCCGGGAGAGGCAGGAACGATTATGCACAAGCAGGCAAATGTGAAGTCTGTGGAACTGGCGACCATGTCCTTCGGGCAGTCGTTCCAGATTACGCCGATTCAACTTGCAACGTCAGTGAGTTCCTATGTCAACGGCGGTAAGCGAATCACCCCTCACCTTGGACTGCGAGTCGTGGACGAGGAGGGGGAGGTTGTCAAGGAGTTTTCTTATAAAGAAGAGCAGGTTCTCTCAAAGGAGACCTCAGCGACGATGCAGGAATTGTTGGAGAGCGTGGTGTCCGAAGGTACCGGAAAAAATGCATTTATTGAAGGCTATGAAATCGGCGGAAAGACAGCCACATCTCAGACATTGCCTAGAAGTGCGAACAAATATATCTCCTCATTTGTCGGATTTGCACCGGCAGATAATCCGCAGGTGTTGGCACTTGTTGTCATTCACAATCCCAAAGGCATATATTATGGAGGAACCATTGCAGCACCTGTCATCAGAACTGTTTTTGAGAACATACTGCCATATCTGGGGATTGAAAAGACAGGCGAATCGTTGTATACTAATTAAGGTTGTAAGGAATAACAAAAGATATAAAGAGGTGTGTTATGGATTATAAAATTATTATACCGGTGCTATTATCATTTGCCCTCAGTGTGATTATGGGGCCAGTAGTGATACCGATTCTTCGTAAGTTAAAAATGAAACAGACAGAGCGTGAGGATGGCGTAAAATCGCACCTCAAGAAAGCAGGGACTCCGACTATGGGTGGTGTTATCATCCTGACGAGTATCGTGGTGACTTCTCTGTTTTTCATAAAAGATTATCCGAAAATCATTCCGATTATGTTTGTGACAGTCGGATTTGGTCTGATTGGATTTTTAGATGACTATTTAAAAGTTGTGATGAAACGCTCGGACGGACTTTTCCCGAAGCAGAAGATGGGGCTTCAGATACTTGTAACAGCAGTATTTGCATTTTATATTGTAAAGGTAGCGCAGGTTCCGCTCACGATGTTGATTCCGTTTACCGACGGCAAATATCTGAATCTTGGATTCTTAGCTATTCCGATGTTGTTTATCGTTATCATAGGAACTGTAAATGGTGTGAATTTTACCGATGGATTAGACGGGCTTGCTTCCAGCGTTACGGTATTAGTAGCAACCTTCTTTACGGTAGTTGCCATTGGAACAAAAAGTGGTATTGAGCCGATTACATGTGCAGTTGTAGGTGCACTTTTGGGATTCTTACTATTTAACGTGTATCCGGCAAGCGTATTTATGGGAGATACGGGTTCTTTGGCGCTTGGCGGATTCGTTGCATCGACTGCCTATATGCTTCAGATGCCGTTGTTTATTGTGCTTGTGGGAATGATTTATCTTGTAGAGGTATTATCAGTTATCATTCAGGTAACTTATTTTAAGAAGACAGGCGGAAAACGCATCTTCAAGATGGCACCGATTCATCATCATTTTGAGCTGTGCGGATGGTCAGAGACCAGAGTTGTGGCAGTATTTTCGATTGTGACAGCAATTCTCTGCTTAGTTGCTTTGGCGGCTATATAGAGATGGCTAGAAGGGGCGAGAGCGTATGAGTATGAAAAAAGTGCTTGTGTTTGGTTCCGGAATCAGCGGAATCGGTGCATGCAGATTATTGGAGCAGGTTGATAAAGACGTCATTCTGTATGACGGGAATGCATCGCTTGATGCAGATAAAATCAGAGAACAGTTGGGAACTACTTCAAAAGCAGAGGTTGTGCTTGGAGAACTTTCTGAGGAAGTTATAGATGGTTTAGAACTTGTTGTTATGAGTCCGGGTGTTCCGACAGACCTTCCGATTGTGGAGTCTATGCGGGAAAAAGGAATTCCGATATGGGGCGAGATTGAACTTGCATATTATTATGGAAAGGGCGACGTACTGGCTATTACGGGAACCAACGGAAAGACGACTACAACGGCACTTCTCGGCGAGATTATGAAGAATTATAAAGAGAGTGTGTATGTAGTTGGTAATATTGGGAATCCGTACACTACGGTTGCAATTGATATGACAGAGGAAAGCATTGCAGTTGCAGAGGTGAGTAGTTTTCAATTAGAAACGATACATCGTTTCTGCCCGAAGGTCAGTGCAATTCTCAATATTACGCCGGACCATTTGAATCGTCATCATACGATGGAGAACTATATTGCGGCAAAAGAAGATATTGCAAAGAATCAGTCTTCCAAAGATGTGTGTGTGCTCAATTATGAGGACGCCGTAACACGCAAATTCGGCGAAACATTGCAGTGTCAGGTTCTATATTTCAGCAGTCAGCGTAAACTAGAGAAAGGCATCTTTTTGGATGGTGGCAATATCATTTACAAACAGGATGAGGAAATGATGGTGTGTCATGTAGATGAACTTCAGATTCTCGGTACACACAATCATGAGAATGTGATGGCGGCTTCCGCTATGGCACTTTCCTATGGAGTTCCGATTGAGATTGTGAGAAATACTGTGAAATCATTTGCAGGTGTAGCACATCGCATTGAGTTTGTCTGCGAAAAGCATGGAGTTGCCTACTACAATGATTCCAAGGGGACGAATCCGGACGCGGCAATCAAGGGAATTCAGGCAATGAATCGTAAAACCCTTTTGATTGGCGGAGGATATGATAAGGATTCGGAATATGAAGAGTGGATACAAAGCTTTGACGGAAAAGTAAAACAGCTCGTTTTACTTGGACAGACAAGAGAAAAGATAGCAGAGGCAGCAAGAAGAGTTGGCTTTGAGGATATTATTTTGGTAGATACACTTGAGGAAGCTGTGCGCATCTGTGCAGAACTTGCAACTCCGGGAGATGCAGTGCTGCTTTCGCCTGCCTGTGCAAGCTGGGGAATGTTCAAGAACTATGAAGAACGAGGAGATAAGTTTAAGGATTATGTAAAAGCTTTGTAAGAGGTGAAGGGGCTTGTCAAAACCAAAAAAGAGAAAGACCTTTGATTATGGTCTTTTGCTTGTCGTAATCGTGCTTATTATTGTAGGGTTATATATTTTGTACAGTACCAGTGCGTACAATGGGCAGAATAAGTTTCAGGATAAATTCTATTATTTGAAGAAACAGTTTTTTGCGACGTCGCTGGGACTTGCGTGTATGTATGCTATGGCAAATATCGATTATCATATCTGGCAAAGATTTGCTACAGGGGCATACATTCTGTCATTGATACTATCATTGGCAGTATTGTTTATCGGTGATGAGTATAATGGGTCCAAAAGATGGTTGTCTTTTGGACCTTTGTCATTTCAACCGTCCGAATTTGCCAAGCTTGCAGTCATTTTGTTTTTAGCGAGTATGATTGTAAGGCAGGGAAAAAAGATGAAGAAAATGAAGACACTTCTGTTTATTATGTTTCTGATTCTTCCGATTGTAGGTCTCGTGGGTGCAAGTAACTTAAGTACGGCCATTATCATTCTTGGAATCGGTGTTGTGCTTGTGTTTGTCGCCAGTCCGATGTATGCACAGTTTATCTGGATAGGTGTGAGCGGGATAGCCTTTTTGGCTGTTTTCCTTGCCACGGCGAGTTATCGCTTGGAGCGCCTTGCAATCTGGAGAAATCCCGAAAACTATGAAAAAGGGTATCAGACGTTGCAGGGACTCTATGCCATCGGTTCAGGGGGATTGTTCGGCAGAGGAAGCGGTGAGAGTATTCAGAAGCTTGGCTTTGTTCCCGAGGCACAGAACGACATGATATTTTCCATTGTCTGCGAGGAGTGGGGACTTGTGGGCGCGGGATTTTTAATAATCCTGTTTCTGATTCTGATATGGCGCTTTTTTGTTGTTGCGGTCAATGCAAAGGACCTGTTTGGCTCCTTGATTGCAACGGGAGCAATGGCACATATGATGATTCAGGTCATTCTGAATATTGCCGTGGTTACGAATACGATACCGAATACCGGAATTACATTACCGTTTGTCAGTTACGGTGGAACCTCAGTTTTATTCCTATTAACAGAAATAGGGCTTGTACTGAATATTTCCCATATGGTAGAATAATATTGTTCACATTGCGTTTTCGAGGTGGGCTCTGAACAGTAGGTGGAACAGGGGAGGAAATAAAATGCAGGAGGATACAAAAGGCAAGAAGAAAAAACGCCGCAGAAAGAAAAGTAAATTCGGATACTATCTGTATGCGGTTACCGTTTTACTTCTTACCATTATAAATATAACGCTGGCGGCCTTGCTTGTTACTCAGGTGCAGGGAATCGAAGTGAAGGGCGCCAAATACAGTCAAAAGAGCGACATTGTGGCGTGGATAGAGGAAGATCCGCTGACTAACAATTCACTGTATACATTATGGAAATTCAAATTCGGTCACTATACACTTCCGGTATATTTGGAAGATGTGGATGTGAGTCTTGCAGCGCCATGGAAAGTCAAGGTGAAGGTGCAGGAAAAGCAAATGATAGGCGGTATCTTGGTTGATGATAATTATGTGTATTTTGATGCAGAGGGCTTGGTGCTAAGGGCAGGGAGTGAATATGATGCGCAGCTTCCGCTTATAGAGGGACTCGCGGTTAAAGAAGCAAAGCTCTTTGAATATCTGGACGTGGAGAATAAAAAGGTGTTTTCTTATATTGTGAAGGTTACCGATGAGATTCAGGGGGCGAACTTAAGTCCTGACCGTCTGGTGTGGGAGG
This sequence comes from Faecalimonas sp., assembly GCA_045630205.1. Classification (GTDB taxonomy): domain Bacteria; phylum Bacillota; class Clostridia; order Lachnospirales; family Lachnospiraceae; genus Faecalimonas. The sequence goes on from JAZQSP010000070.1 coordinate 8,807, forward strand.
ACGACAGTATGAACCTCTATTTCGAGCAGGTATGTGTTAAATTAGGAAAATCTAATTTTGCTGAGAAGATTATGGAACTACCGCCGATTCTGACGGAATTGGAAGGAAAACACGGCACACTTCAAATGGAGCATTACACGGAAGACAGTAAGAACATCAGTTTTGAAAAAAGTGATGAAGAATCATAAAAAAACTATTGATTATTTATTGAAAAGTCTTTATTATATATGTATATGGCAAAATGCGATACGTCTAGGGGCGTATAAGATAAATAAGGGAAACAAAGGAGGAGAAACTCTTGTTAGAAATCAAAACAAATGAAATGGAAGCAGCAGCAAAAATCATCGTTGTAGGTGTAGGCGGTGGCGGTAACAACGCAGTAGACCGCATGATTAGTGAAGATATTGCGGGTGTTGAGTTTATCGCAATCAATACAGATAAGCAGGCGTTGCAATCATCAAAGGCACCAACATTAATGCAGATTGGTGAAAAACTTACAAAAGGTCTTGGAGCAGGTGCAAAGCCTGAAATCGGTGAAAAGGCTGCAGAAGAAAGCGAAGAAGAAATCGCAGCAGCACTTGAAGGTGCTGATATGGTATTCGTTACCTGTGGTATGGGTGGCGGAACAGGTACAGGTGCAGCACCGGTAGTAGCACGTATTGCAAAATCAATGGGTGCACTTACTGTAGGTGTAGTTACAAAGCCTTTCCGTTTTGAAGCAAAGACACGTATGAACAATGCGTTATCAGGTATCGAAAAATTAAAAGAAAATGTTGATACATTAATCGTTATTCCGAACGACAAATTATTAGAGGTTGTAGACAGAAGAACAACTATGCCGGAAGCGCTTAAGAAGGCTGATGAAGTATTGCAGCAAGGTATTCAGGGTATCACAGATCTGATTAACACATCTGCACTCATTAACCTTGACTTCGCTGACGTTCAGACAGTTATGACTGACAAGGGTATCGCTCATATCGGTATCGGTTATGGTAAAGGTGATGACAAGGCACTTCAAGCTGTTAAAGAAGCTGTGGCAAGCCCACTTCTTGAGACAACCATTGCAGGTGCATCACATGTTATCATCAACATTTCCGGTGACATTACATTGTTTGATGCAAGCGATGCTGCAGAATATGTTCAGGATCTTGTTGGCGAGGAGACAAACATCATCTTTGGTGCTATGTATGATGATTCCAAAGCAGATGAAGCTACAATCACTGTCATCGCTACAGGATTACACAATGTAGGAGGCACAGCTTCAAAGATCAGAAAACAATTAGAAGGCAAGGCTCCATCACTTCAGGGTGATAAGTATGTTGCACCGGTAGTTCCGACACCGGTAATGCCTGAATTAGATCTTGGACTTGCTAATCCGGCTTATGCAAAACCGGCACAGGCTACTGCAGGAACAGCACCTACATTACAGTCGCCAAAAGCACCTGTAAGTCAGGTAAAGGAACAATCAATTAAGATTCCTACATTCTTGAAAAAATAATAGTTAATCGTAAAGACACGTCATTTTAGGGCGTGTCTTTTTTATGCAAATTTTGTCGAAGGGTTTGCGGGAAACCGCACACGCTTCGACATTTTTTTTGCCCGTCAATTCCTATAATAGATTGTGCTTGAGTACCAAATCAATTTCGTAGCGAAAGAGAAGGTGGTGGAGCATGTATTATGAATTATATGTGGATGTATTGTTTTTGGTAAATTTCATGATGGACTACATATTGCTTCTGATTGTGAGAAAAATGCTGCAGTGCACTGCCACGCACGGACGCATTTGCATCGGGGCTGCAGTCGGTTCCCTACTGACTTGTCTGGTTGTTGTTTTGCCAATACCATACGCCATTGTCAAACTAATACTGTTCCACGTGTTGGTAAACACATGCATGATTCGAGTAGGACTAAAAATCAAAACCATACGGTCTTTTCTAAAAGCAATCATCATGTTGTATATAGGGAGTTTCCTTTTAGGTGGGATTATGGAAGTCTTCCGGCCGTACGTAAGAGTCGGAAGTCTCTTTTTGCTCATCGCCATCATCGGATACTATCTGGTTGTGGCAATTTGGAAGTTCATTTCCTATATGCAGAGATGGAACCAGTGCCACTATGTGGTGGATTTATATCTGGGAAGTGAGAAATATCAGATAAAAGGAATGATTGATACGGGAAATGGTCTTCGCGACCCGATAAGTGGAAAGCCGGTTAGCATTTTAGACCGACATACTGCGAGACAACTTTTAGGGGAAGAAGATTTGAAGGACGTGAGATACATTCCTTATCAGTCCATTGGAAAGAAAACAGGGGTGCTACCGGCTGTTCAGTTGGAACGAATGTGCATTTTGAAGGACACAGAGTGCTGGGTGGAAAAACCTCTGATTGCAATTAGTGAGGAAGCGATTTCCCAAGGAGGAGAGTATGAAATGATTTTAAATCCGAATTTGTTTTAGGAGGAGTTAAGATGATTATGAAACTGGCTGTGGGACGGCGGTTTATTCGGACTTTCCTGTTTCCGGAAAGTCAGGAAATCTATTACATAGGAGGGGCAGATGTTCTGCCGGCTCCGTTAGGGGTGGAAGAAGAAAATACAGCGATAGCGGAACTTGGAACAGAGCGGGAGGAAGAGGCGAAAAAGCTCTTGATTGAGCACAATTTGCGCCTTGTTGTATACATTGCGAAGAAGTTTGATAACACGGGAATCGGCGTAGAGGATTTGATTTCCATCGGAACCATTGGTTTGATTAAGTCGATTCAGACGTTTAATCCAAACAAGAATATCAAGCTTGCAACCTACGCGTCCCGCTGTATTGAAAATGAAATTTTAATGTATCTTAGAAGAAATAATAAGACAAAGCTGGAGGTTTCCATCGATGAGCCTTTGAATGTGGATTGGGATGGAAATGAACTTTTGTTGTCAGATATTCTTGGAACGGAAGAAGATACGATTTATAGGGACTTGGAAGAAGAGGTAGAGCACAAGCTCCTGGTGAGGGCTATCAATTGCCTCTCGAGCAGAGAGAAGCTGATTGTGCAGATGCGATATGGTCTTTCATCGCAGGATGGGGAGGAAAAGACACAGAAGGAGGTTGCGGACCTCTTAGGAATTTCCCAGTCCTACATTTCCCGATTGGAGAAGAAGATTATGCAGAGACTAAAGCGGGAAATGGTTCGTTTTGAAATATAAAATTATTGTAAAACTGTATCATTAGGGAGGGGAAAGTGGTATGATAAAAGAAAAAGGGGTTGACGATAGTGAAACTTACATTTATCGGAGCGGCTCATGAAGTGACGGGAAGTTGCCATTTGCTTGAGGCGAACGGAAAAAACATTTTGATTGACTGTGGAATGGAACAGGGAGCAGATTTGTTCGAGAATCAGGAACTTCCGGTATCCGATGCAGATATTGATTATATCTTGCTGACACACGCGCATATCGACCATTCGGGACTTGTTCCTTTGATGTGCAAGCATGGATTTAAGGGGGATATTGTTACGACATTTGCAACAGCAGACCTTTGCAACATTATGCTTCGTGATAGTGCTCATATTCAGGAATTTGAAGCGGAGTGGCGCAATCGAAAGGCAAGACGTTCCGGTACACCGCTTTATGAACCGATGTATACAACGCAGGATGCAATTGATGCGATTGCTTTGCTTTCCCCAGTTGATTATAGACAGAAGATTGAACTATGTCCGGGAATCTGGGTAAGGTTTAACGACGTCGGACATTTGCTTGGCTCGGCCAGCATTGAGGTCTGGATAGAGGAAGAGGGTATTTTCAAAAAGATTGTGTTCTCGGGAGATGTGGGTAATATTGACCAACCGATTTTAAAAGACCCGTCTGCAGTGAAAGAGGCGGACTATGTTGTAATTGAGTCTACTTACGGCAATCGCATTCACAGCGAGGAAAAACCAGATTACTTGGGTGAATTCACAAGAATCTTGCGCGAAACTTTTTCAAAGGGCGGCAACGTTGTGATTCCTTCTTTTGCAGTTGGAAGAACACAGGAGATTCTCTATTTTATCCGCGAGATTAAGGAAAAGAATCTGTTGCCTGAATTTGCAGGGTTTGAAGTGTATGTGGACAGTCCGCTTGCTATTGAGGCAACCAGCGTGTTTACGAAGAACGGAAGAGCCTGCTACGACAAAGATGCAATGGCTCTTGTAGATAAAGGAATCAATCCGTTGGTATTTCCGGGACTGAAACTTTCGGTGACTAGTGATGATTCCAAACTCATTAACTTTGACGAGAAGCCAAAGGTGATTGTATCTGCTTCCGGTATGTGTGAGGCGGGACGTATCCGTCATCACCTAAAGCATAACCTCTGGAGAAGAGAGTCTACAATTTTGTTTGTGGGATATCAGGCTGTCGGGACACTTGGACGCAAACTGATTGACGGTGCTGCAGCAGTCAAACTTTTTGGTGAGAATATCGAGGTTGCCGCAAGAATTGAGTCTTTGAAAGGTATCAGCGGTCATGCGGATATGAAGGGACTTCTGAATTGGCTGGGTGGTTTCGAGACCGATGTGCAGCATGTGTTTGTCGTACACGGTGAGGACCAAGTCGCAGATGAGTTTGCACAGACCATTACAGACACTTATGGATGGAATGCGTTTGCACCATATTCCGGAGGCTGCGTGGACCTCGCAAAGAATCAGATTGTTACGGAAGGTGTGCGTGTAGCTAAAAAGAAGATAGAGAAGCCTGCAAAGGTGAAATCACAGAATGCATTTAACCGTCTGGTGCTTGCCTGCAAACGCCTCATGACAGTTGTTATGAAGTGTGAGGGTATGGCAAATAAGGATCTTGCGAAGTTCGAGGGACAGATACAGAATCTCGTGGAGAAATGGGATGTAAAAGAATAGTGTGTTGTTGTGGCTCTGCATGTCTGCAGAGCCATATATATTTGAACACTCAATTAATTCTTGTTTTTGGCGTCAACTGGGTATACAACAAGTTTATATGTTCTCTTATACCCATAAGTATTCTCAGATAACACGGAAAAGTTAATTTTATGGGAAGATTTTCTATAGAAAGGTAATTACATTGGATTAATACCCATGATTTTGCGAAACCATGGGTATTTTTCAAGTCTAAGTTGATGATATAGAAAGCGTGAGATATAAAACCTTCTTTTAATTAAGATATTTGAGTGTTTCTGGGTATAAATTATCTAAAAAATTTGCCAATACCCACTTTTATTGTAATGGACACGTTGGGGGATGAGATTAAGCGGAAATTCAAGCAAGAATTGGGTCTGACACATAAATATATGTGTATAGACCCACAAGATCAAGATTCTTTGTCAAGGACTAAAAGTTTTTTTATTTCAACCTAAGATAGAATAGATTGGAGCCATCTTGTACATCATTTTACTAGTACGAAAAGTTCTAGGAGGATGACAGGATGGCTCTTAATAAAGTAGAAATCTGTGGTGTGGATACGTCAAAACTTCCACTTTTAAAGGAGGATGAGAAAAAGGCACTCTTTGCCAGAATTAAGCAGGGGGATCAAGAAGCAAAAGAAGAATATATTAAAGGAAATCTACGCTTGGTTTTGAGCGTAATCAAACGTTTTGGAAATAGCAATGAAAATGTAGATGACTTGTTTCAGATTGGTTGTGTGGGTCTAATTAAGGCAATTAACAACTTTAATACAGAACTTGATGTCAAGTTCTCCACTTATGCCGTACCGATGATTATCGGTGAAATAAGACGCTACATGCGTGACAACAGTTCTATTCGTGTCAGTCGTTCTCTCAGGGACACAGCTTATAAAGTAATCTATGCAAAAGAAAGTTATCTAAAGCGCAATCTTCGTGAACCAACGCTTGAGGAAATCGCAACGGAAGTTGGAATATCGAAAGAAGAGATTGTATTTGCAATGGATGCCATCCAAACTCCTATGAGCCTGCAGGAACCTGTCTACAACGATGGCGAAGATGCTTTGTATGTTATGGATCAAATCAGTGACAAGAAAAATAAAGAAGAAAACTGGGTGGAGAATCTTGCGTTGGAGGCTGCAATGAAGTGCTTAAACGAACGCGAACGCTATATCATCAAGTTGCGTTTCTTTGAGGGTAAAACGCAGATGGAGGTAGCTCAAGAGATTGATATCTCACAAGCGCAGGTGAGTCGCTTAGAGAAGCATGCTCTGAAAATGATGAGAAATTATTTGAGATAGAATTTTTGGAAAAAGTGTGCTTTGCACACTTTTTCTATTGAAATTTACTTTTGTTCATACTATGATAAATATATAAATACAACGAGGAGGAGAGCGATGTACAAGGCATGCATATTTGACTTAGACGGTACATTGACAGATACACTGGACTCTTTAACGTATTCTGTGAATGCGACACTGAGAGAACTTGGGCTGGGACAGATTACACCTACTCAATGCAAGGAGTTTGTTGGTAGTGGTGCAAGACGTCTGATTGAGCAGTCTATTCAGGCAACAGGAGATCCGGAGGCGAGTCGTATCGAGGAGGCAATGGAGGCGTATGGACGTATTTTTAAAGTACACTGTACTTACCATGTTGCACCGTATGATGGCATTGTGGATATGCTTAAGGAACTAAAAAAAGAAGGCGTTCAATTGGCGGTACTTTCTAACAAACCGCACCTTCAGACACAGGATGTGGTTGCAACCTTTTTTGAGGAGGGCACATTCGCAAGAGTCTATGGGCAACAGGAGGGCGTTCCGAGAAAACCGGACCCGGCAGCTGTGCATATGATTCTGGAGGAACTTGGTGTCAGTGCAGAAGAAAGTCTCTACATCGGAGATTCTGATGTGGACATGTTAACCGGATGTGCGGCGGGTGTAGCGGCAATTGGTGTAACATGGGGATTCCGTTCCAAAGAGGTTCTAATGGAACACGGTGCAACATACATTGTTGACAAACCACAAGAAATAGTTTCAATTGTAAAGGAGTAAAAGAATATGTACGAATATGATGAAGAATGTTTGAAAGTATTTTTGAAGAAGCAATTACAATTATTTGACGAACCTGTGGCAGAGAGTTTGGATGAAGCGGAAGCGTTTCTGGAGGACTGCATGGCAGTGGTAGTGAATTCGCTGAAAGAAGTAAGAGAGTATTTCGATGAAAATGGAACAGATATTTCCTATATGTCTGATGAGGATTTAGAAGAGGCATCGGAAGTATTTGCACTTCCAAGTGGAAGATACCTCGTAGTTGAGGGATAAAATAAAAGAAAAGGAAGACAAAAAAATGTACAATGGAAATGAGAATGTTGTAATCTGTGACCATCCGCTTATCAAGCATAAGATTACAATGCTGAGAAACAAGGAAACGGGAACGAATGAGTTCCGTGCTATCGTGGAAGAGATAGCGATGCTGATGGGATATGAAGCCCTCAGAGATTTGGAACTAGAAGAAGTTGAGGTGGAGACACCGATTGAAAAGGCAAACTGTCCTGTAATCGCAGGTAAGAAGCCGGCAATCGTGCCTATCTTACGTGCAGGACTCGGTCTTGTAGGTGGACTTCTGAAACTCATGCCTGCAGCTAAAATCGGTCATATCGGTCTTTACCGCGACGAGGAGACACATGAGCCTCACGAGTATTACTGCAAGCTTCCGGCGCCGATTGATCAACGTAAAATCTTTGTTGTAGACCCAATGCTTGCAACCGGTGGTTCAGCAGTAGCAGCGATTGATTTTATCAAGCAACACGGTGGAAAAGACATCACATTTATGTGTGTGATCGCAGCACCGGAAGGAGTAGAAAAACTTCAGAAAGCTCACCCGGATGTGAAAATTTTCATCGGTAATCTGGACAGACAGTTGAATGAGAATGCATATATCTGTCCGGGACTTGGAGATGCCGGAGACAGAATTTTCGGAACAAAATAAATTGAATAAGACAATAAAAAACTTCCGTTGTTTTAATTGCAACGGAAGTTTTTGTATGCCTTTTATTCAATTAGTTGCGTCCACCAACTTCAAAATCTACTCCTGTATCCTGTGGTTCTTCTGTGTCAAAGACATAATCTTTGCCAGGGAGAATTGCGTTCAGGATGATACCTGTTAAAGCACCAACTGCAAGACCTGAAAGGCTAATTGTAATCTTGCCAATCTGGAATGCGATAGCACCTGCAGCACTGTAGTTGATACCGATTGAGAGAACCAGAATCAAAGCTGCGATGATAACGTTGCGTGATTTTGTGAAGTCTACTTTGTTTTCAACTACGTTGCGAACACCGACTGCCGAAATCATACCGTAAAGGATAAGTGAAATACCACCTACGGTAGCAGTTGGCATTGACTGAATCACTGCAGAGAATTTCGGACAGAATGAGAAGAATACAGCAAAGATTGCTGCAAGTCTTACTACAAATGGGTCATATACTTTAGAAAGGTTTAATACACCTGTGTTCTCGCCGTATGTTGTGTTTGCAGGAGCTCCGAAGAGTGAAGCTACGATCGTTGCAAGACCATCACCAAGTAAGGTTCTGTGAAGTCCCGGTTCCTTGATATAATTTCTGCCTGTTGTAGAAGAAATAGCAGAGATATCTCCGATATGTTCTACGATAGTCGCAAGAGCGATTGGCATGATTGTAATAATTGCAGTAATCATTTTTGATGCGTCGAAGTTATTAAACATTCCGAGAACCGTCATCTCTTTGTGAATTGGAAGACCAATCCAAGGTGCACTTGCAACACCTGAGAAATCAACTTTGCCCATGCAGATTGCTACAATGTATGAAGCAGCAACACCGATGAGAATCGGAACAATCTTAATCATACCTTTACCAAAGATATTGCAGAGGATGACTGCGATAATCGCAACCAAAGCAATCAGCCAGTTGGAAGAACAATTGTCGATTGCAGACTGCGAAAGAGTAAGTCCGATTGCAATGATGATTGGTCCTGTTACAATCGGTGGGAAGAATTTCATAATCTTTCCTGCAGAGAATAATTTAATCAGCGCTGCAAGAATAAGATAGAGTAACCCGGCACATGCTACACCGAAGCATGCGTAAGGAATCATTTCTACGTTGCTGCTTCCGTCTTCCAAAATCGGGGCAATTGCAAAATATCCGCCGAGGAATGCGAAAGAAGAACCTAAGAATGCCGGAACCTTACCTTTTGTTACAAGGTGGAAGAGGAGTGTTCCAAGACCAGCGAAAAGCAATGTCGTAGAAACATCCAAACCTGTGAGAAGTGGAACCAGTACAGTTGCACCGAACATCGCGAACATGTGTTGAAGTCCGAGAACAATTGTTTTACCGGCACCGAGTTGTTTGACATCATAGATGCCTTCGTGCGTTTCTTTGTTCATTTTTTCTTTCTCCTTTAGAAAATTTTCTCTTTTGTCATCGTACCACAAAACGAAAAATTATTCAACTTTTCCTTTCGATAAAGCGTCTTCAATTGCATTTATAATAATTTGTGAAGTGTATGGGCTGTCTTCGTTATAGGAAATGTCTTCTAGAGACTGTGTTTCGTATATCTGTTCGGCAATATATTCCACGGTTGGCTGCACCAGCGGATACATGGTTGTCACGGCTTCATCGAGATTGCTTATGCGGATTGCATTGATGTGGGTACTGTCTACTACAACCTCAACTTCCAGATTGGTACTGTTGAGTGATACTGTCGATGTGTAGATACCCGGTGTGTACTGTGCTTTCGAATCTACTTCTTTTTCCTTTTTAGGAACGAACATAAATGCCAATAATATAATTAAAATAATGCCGAGTGCTACAAAAACGGCAGTGTAGATAATTTCTTTCATGTGTAAGACAACAATCTTCGTCTTAGAACTCATAAGTGCCTCCTAAGGTATAAAATCTGTTTTTTTATAATGTATGTAAAGATTAGGAAATTTATTCATGGCTTTTGCGTGACAAATAGACGACATTCTTGTAAAATAGGAGAAGCAGAAGAAAAAGAGGTGTAGATATGTTTATTATTGTAGGACTTGGTAATCCGACAAAAGAATATGAAGGCACACGCCATAATGTCGGATTCGATATCATAGACGCACTTGCGGACAAATATAATATATCAGTGACAGAGCGTGAGAAACGCGCATTCTGTGGGAAGGGAATCATCGAAGGACAGAAAGTGCTTCTTGCCAAGCCACAGACTTATATGAATCTGAGCGGTGAGAGTGTGAGGGGACTGATTGACTATTATAAGATAGATACAGAGACAGAACTTCTTGTTATTTTTGATGATATCAGTCTGGATGTCGGACAGCTTCGCATTCGCAAGAAAGGAAGCGCAGGCGGACATAACGGGATTAAGAATATCATTCAGCATCTTGGGAATACTGTGTTTCAGCGCATCAAGGTTGGTGTCGGAGAGAAGCCGAAGGAGTATGATTTGGCTAATTATGTGCTCGGACATTTTTCGAAGGCAGAGCGAGAAGTTATGGAGGATGGATATCAGAATGCCATAGAGGCAGTGGAAATGATTGTGCGAGGCGATATTGATGCGGCAATGAACATTTTTAATAAGAAGGTGGCCGCAAAGGAGTAAAGTATGGAGGCTTTGATTGCACCGCTTACGGAACTGGCAGAATTCGAGACGGTTTTAAAAAAGCGAAAAAAGGAAACAGGAATTCTCCAATTTGCAGGGTGTGTGAATTCCCAGAAAACACATATGATGTATGCACTCAGCGATGGTTTTGATTACAAAATCATCGCTGTTTCCAGTGAAATGAAAGCCAAACAAATCTATGAGGAATATCGGTTCTTGGATTCTGACATCTATCAGTATCCGGCGAAAGATTTGCTTTTTTATCAGGCAGACCTTCGTGGAAAATATTTATTGAAACAACGCATGGAAGTCTTTCAGGCAATTATGGAAGGCAGGGGTGCAACGATTGTCACAAGTTTTGACGGATTTATGGATGCGCTTCTTCCGCTTGAAATGATGCGTGAGAGAATTCGGGGCTTCAAAGTAGGGGATGTTGTAGATTTTGAAGCAATCAAAAAAGACATGGTACTTCTCGGATATGACCGAGAGGAGCAGATAGAAGGCCCGGGACAGTTTGCCGTGCGCGGTGGAATCTTAGATATTTATCCGTTGACGGAAGAGGTTCCGATTCGTGTGGAACTTTGGGGAGATGAGATAGATTCGATTCGTACATTTGATGTGGAGAGCCAGCGCTCGATTGAGAACTTGCAAGAGATTACAATCTATCCGGCAAGTGATTTTCCGGAAGAAGAAGCAAAGAGAGTGTCTTTCTTGGATTATTTTGATTCTAAAGAAACTATTATATTTCTTGACGAGCCTGTGCGCCTGATTGAAAAAGGTGATGGAGTAGAGGCGGAATTCGTACAGGCACAGGCAAATCGTTTTGAAAGTGGGCTCGATGTATCTGATGAGGAAATGAAGTTGTTTACCGCAAAAGAAGTGGCAGACAAGATGAGCTATTTCTCCTGTATTGCATTCTCGGCGTTGGAGATGAAATGTAAGGAACTTCGAGCAAAAGAAGTATTTCATCTGCAGAGCAAGAGTGTGAATCCATATAATAACAGCTTTGAGATGCTCACCAGAGATTTGAAACGCCTGAAAAGAAGTGGGTACCGAGTCGTGTTATTGTCGGGTTCGAGAACGAGGGCAAAACGTCTTGCGGAGGATTTGCGCGATTATAACCTAAGCAGTTTTTACAGTGAGGATATGGAGCGTGAGGTGCAGGATGGGGAAATTATGGTGACTTACGGTCACGTGGCAGAAGGCTATGAGTATCCGATGCTGAAGTTTATGGTCATCTCTGAGACTGATATTTTCGGCAAGACCAAGAAAAAGAAGAAACGCAAGACCTACGAGGGTCAGAAGATATTAAACTTTGCAGAATTAAAGGCCGGAGACTATGTGGTTCATGAGAATCACGGCCTCGGTATTTACCAGGGCATTGAGAAGATTGAGGTCGATAAGGTCGCAAAGGATTATATGAAGATATCCTACGCGGGAGGTGGCAATCTTTACATTCCGGCAACCCAGCTTGACTTAATTCAGAAGTATGCAAGTGCAGATGCGAAAAAACCGAAACTCAATCGCCTGGGCGGCCAGGAGTGGAACAAAACAAAGACCAGAGTGCGCGGTGCAGTCAAAGAGATTGCAAAGGATTTGGTTGAACTTTATGCCGCAAGACAGGAGAAGGAAGGCTTTGTCTACGGGGAAGATACCGTATGGCAGAGAGAGTTTGAGGAAATGTTTCCGTTTGAGGAGACAGACGACCAACTTCTTGCAATTGATGCAGTGAAACGCGATATGCAAAGTACCAAGATTATGGACCGTCTAATCTGTGGCGATGTTGGATATGGTAAGACGGAGATTGCCATTCGTGCGGCATTTAAGGCAGTGCAGGAGAATAAACAGGTCGTGTACCTCGTGCCGACTACGGTGCTCGCACAGCAGCACTATAATACATTTATGCAACGAATGAAGGAATTCCCGGTGCGCGTAGACCTGATGTGCCGTTTCCGTTCTCCTGCTCAGCAGAAAAAAACGATAGAAGACACGAAACGAGGTCTTGTTGATATTGTGATTGGAACGCACCGAGTACTCAGTGATGATATGGAGTTCAAGGATCTGGGGCTTCTTATTATTGATGAGGAGCAGCGTTTTGGTGTGCAGCACAAAGAGAAGATTAAGAAGTTAAAAGAGAATATTGATGTCATGACTCTGACAGCGACACCGATTCCGAGAACACTTCACATGAGTCTTATCGGGATTCGCGATATGAGTGTGCTTGAGGAGGCACCGAATGACCGTATGCCGATTCAGACGTACGTCATGGAATATAATGACGAGATGGTTCGTGAAGCGATTCAAAGGGAACTTTCACGTCAGGGACAGGTTTACTATGTCTATAATAAGGTAAAAGATATTGATGAGATTGCGGCGAGGATTCAGAAACTGGTTCCGGAGGCCAATGTCGCCTATGCGCATGGGCAGATGCGGGAGCATAAGCTGGAGAATATCATGCTTGACTTTATCAACGGTGAGATTGATGTGCTGGTTTCCACCACAATTATTGAGACCGGGCTTGACATTTCCAATGCCAATACGATGATTATTCATGACGCAGACCAGTTGGGACTTTCGCAGATGTATCAGCTTCGTGGACGTGTCGGGCGCTCAAATCGCATGGCGTATGCGTTCTTAATGTATCGTCGTGATAAATTGCTGAAGGAAGTGGCGGAAAAGAGACTGGCAGCAATTCGTGAGTTCACCGACCTTGGTTCGGGGTTCAAGATTGCGATGCGAGATCTGGAAATCCGTGGCGCAGGTAATCTTTTGGGGGCAGAGCAGCATGGACACATGGAGGCGGTCGGATATGACCTTTATTGCAAAATGTTAAATGAAGCCGTGAAGCATCTCAAAGGAGAACTGGAGGAAGAACCATATACGACCACGGTGGATTTGAATGTGGATGCATTCATTCCGGCGACCTATATACCGAATGAATATCAGAAACTTGACATTTATAAACGTATTGCTTCAATTGAAAATGAAGAAGAGATGGACGATATGTTGGAAGAACTGATTGACCGATTCGGGGATGTTCCGAAAAAGGTACAACAGTTGCTTTCCATTGCTTTATTAAAATCGTTGGCTCACAGTGCGTATGTAGTCAGTGTCGAGCAGAAGGGTGAGGTATTTAAGTTTACCATGTACGAGAAGGCAAAGGTACATGTGGAGCGAATCCCGATGTTAATTGAGAAATTTAAAGGGAATCTGAAGTTTACAGTAGATACCAATCCGTACTTTACTTATCGGAAACTCTCAAAGAACAAGAAGGAGAAGGACGAGGATGTACTGGAACTTGTGAAAAATGTGTTAAATGAAATAAAAACATTGCTTGATTAGAAAAAAAGCGTTATAATATAATGCTAGAAGCACTAAGGAGGATTTATAACATGAAATTATTAAAAAAGACAGTTGCGCTCTTACTTGTAGCGTTAATGACAATGGCGTTGTTCGTTGGATGTGCAAAAGATAAAGCGGAGAATTTAGACCAGACAGAAGTGGTAATGGTTGTCGGAGATACCGAGGTTACCATGAATGTTGCTAATTTCTTTGTGAGATATAATCAGTCCATGATGGAAGCTATGTACACACAATATATGGGCGAAGATGTATGGATGCAAAAAGTAGACAAAGGTGTTACATACGAAGACAGTGTGAAGGAATCTCTTTTAAAAGAACTTCAGAAAATGTATATTGTTGCGAATCATGTAGCTGATTACTCTGTTGAACTTACAGAAGATGAAGTAAAAGCAATCGAAGCAGCAGCGGATGCATTTATCGCTGAGAACAAGGAAGAAGCCACACAGGCAAAAGTTTCTGCTGACAAAGACACTGTTATCGCATATTTAAAACTTCATACTATCAATGAAAAAATGGCTAAAGCAATGAAGGATGATGTTGACAAAACCGTAACAGATGAGCAGGCTGCACAGAAGAGAATGCGTTATTTGGAAATTAAGAAAGTAGAAACTTTAGATGACGGTTCTACCATGCAGATGACTGAAGATGAGATTAAGGCAGCACAGAAGGAAGCAAAAGATTTCTTGAAGGCTGCAAAAGAAAACGGAAGCATGGAAGCTTACTCTACAGAAGCTAAAAAAGAAACAAAGACATTAGCATTTGATGCAGAAAGTACAGCTTTAGAGGCAGATGTTATCAAGGCGGCTGATAAGTTAAAAGAAAATGAGTTCTCAAAAGTAATTGAGACAGAAACAGGTATCTATGTCGTTCAGCTTGAAAGCGAATTTGATGCGACAGCAACAGAGAGCAATAAAGCAAATGTACTTGCTAAGCGCCAGGAAGCAAGATACCAAGAGCTTGTTGAAAAATGGACAAAAGACGCTAAGATTACAGTTCATGAAAAAGTGTGGGACAAAATCAGTATTCAGGGACTTAAGGTAAATAACGTAGAAGATCCAAAGGAAGAAACTGAAGATACGACACAAAAAGGCACAGAAGATGCGACATTAGAAGTAGCAGAATAGTGATACAAAAATAAACGGGTGTAGTTCCAAGTGGAATTACACCCATTAATTATATTATCGGTTGATTCCCGATTGTATTTCATCAGCCCATTGTTGTAGGCTGTATGTTTGCCCGTCAAATAATTTCAGAATGGCTCCGGTTGGGGCAACATCGCTTGCAAATGCATTGGCCTCATCGGTATCTACATGCATTGCGAGTTTAAATGTCGGACTGACGCGGACAACCACATCGGCAAAGATGAGTCCGCGTTCGTAGCTCTCTGTGATAACAAACACTTCGTCATTATCTTTTACGCGTGCGCGGCTTGCTTCAAGCGGTGTCATATGTATGTGACGTTTGGCAACGATAATGCCTTTTTCAAGTTCAATGCTTCCACATGGTCCAACCAGTGTACATCCGGGAGTATCAGCAGTGTATCCGGATTGACGGATGACGCCAGGCACGCCGATTTTTCTGGTATCGGTCATGGAAAGTTCAACCTGTGTCTCTTTACGGAACGGTCCGAGGATTGCTACATTTTCGAATTTCCCCTTAGGACCTATTACAGTAATACGCTCCTTGCAGAGATATTGACCTGGTTGGCTAAGTTCATGCACATAGTGAAGCTCAGCATCTTCACCAAATAATTTTTTAAAATCCGCCTCGCAGACATGGATGTGTCTTGCTGAGGTCTCGATAGGAATTTTCAGACTCATGTTGTGTACTCCTGTCATAATAATGCGTATATTTTAGCATAATGAAGTGGTAAATTCAATAATAGTTTGGTATATTATTTCTCCTTTTACAGATAATACACACAGAGTAAATTTTGTAAAAGGAGATTTTAAAATCGGTTTTTCGATCAAAAAAGCGAGGTGTATCATACATATTATAAAGCCGGATGATATGTTCATCCGGCTTTCTCTTTCTCTAAATTGGCAAGTTGGTCGCAAAAGTTGTATAAGATTTGCGACTAATAACTCAAAATAGAAAGTAATAATATCAACCCTTATTTTGATTTAACTTGACAAATCAAAATAAAATCAGTATAATTAAAATGTAATTTTGACTTGGAGGAAATGCTTATGCAAAGATCAGGAGAATATATAAGCAATTTAAGCGATGAGGCAATGTATAAATCGTTTAGACCTGCACCATTGCCGCCTGTAATTGATATGGATAATGAGATGGTTTTTCTTCTCACCAGTGCGACTAAAGCATTGGCAACATTGGATACCCTTTCCTTGTATATCCCAAATATGAACCTGTTTGTGTCAATGTATGTTCGCAAGGAGGCTTTGTTGTCGTCTCAAATCGAGGGTACACAGGCGACGCTTGAAGACGTGTTGGATCCTTTGATTGAAAAGAATGCTAATCAAAACGTGGCAGATGTTGTGAACTACATTAAAGCCACAGAGTTTGCACTTGAACGAATGAACACACTTCCTCTCTGCAATAGACTGATTAAAGAAACGCATGAAGTTTTAATGTCTGGTGTTCGTGGTCAAGAGAAAAATCCCGGCGAATTCAGAACTTCTCAAAACTGGATCGGTGCTGCAGGTTCGTCTCTAAAGAATGCACGTTATATTCCACCGAATCCGGAGGATATGATAAACGCCATGTCTGATTTGGAAAAGTATATCAATTCAGACGACTCATTGGATCTACTGATTCAAGCAGCATTGCTTCATTACCAGTTTGAAACAATCCACCCATTCCTTGATGGTAATGGTCGTGTAGGTAGGCTTCTAATTACATTGTTCCTGATGGAGAAAAAAGTGTTAAATTCACCCGCGCTGTATATATCATATTATCTCAAAAAGAATCGTATCGAGTATTATGACCGTATGAGTGAGGTTCGTAATAAAGATAATTACGAACAGTGGATCAAGTTTTTCTTAAATGCTATAAAAGAATCTGCCGATGAATCGGTTGATACAATTAAAAAACTATCGAAACTCCATGATGCAAACATCAAAAAGATAGACGCGATGGGAAGAGCTGCAAAGAATGCCAGAGCAGTTTTTGATTATCTTGAGCAAAATCCGATTATTGATATCGGTAAAACGGCAGAAGAGTTGAATCTTGCATTTAGCACAGTTTCTCTTGCAGTAAATAGGTTGGTGGATGCAGGAATTTTAATTCAAACGAATAACGCAAACCGCAACCGCGTATTTGCATATGAGGATTATCTTGAGATTTTAAGAAAAGACACATAACAAGAGTGTATGCTTACAAGGAGCGACGACTATGGGAATTATTCAAAAAATAATCACTAAGCATAAAGAAAAAGTAGCTCAACGAAATGATATGTGCGATATTTCAAGGCTGAATATAAATCGTGATATGGCATCGATTTTAATTGCAAGCAACCATGCAAAACAGGCAGTTATGCAATGATAAAAAGACTAACTGATTAACAAATGAACAAAGAGACTGTGGTTGGAGCATCGTCTAAACCATCAAGTGCTAGGAGAAAGTTGTATGAGATTCGATATGAATAAGTTTCAACAGGGCTGTTTTGAAGACCATGTTGTCAGACAGGGAAAAAATTATGATTATGTGTGGTGTATTTCTGATGTCAACGTGCATAGGCATGTGGATTTCTATGAAGTGCTTTTTCTTGCGGGAGGTCCGGCATATCATTATTACCAAGGGCAAGAACAGATAATTAGTAGAAATACGATTTATCTGTTTGCACCGGGAGAGGTACATGGAATCTATAAAACAACTCCGGAAAGCTGTCATTTTAGTTTCTTTATGACAAAAGAATTTATGGAACAATTTTTCATGGAGAATCCGATGCTTCGAAGTGTCTTGCGGGGCAAGAAGTATTTGACGTGCGAATTGTCTGATGTCGAACATGAGTACATATATAAATTAATCAGTGTGTTGGTCAATCAGGATAATGAATGGCATAAAGTCTCTATGTTTTTGTATAATATCATTTCGTTATTACGGCTTCATAATGAGGCAGAACAGAATGAGACAAAGAATGAGTATGTCATGGATTTGGTAGAGAAACTAAATAATTATACGTATTTGACACATAAAGTTCATATGTTATAATGTAACTATGATAAACCAAAAGTATTATAACGAATTTTTTGAATTAGGACAACAGAAAATTAACTTTAAATTCTTCGAATTGAGTTTACCTGAAGACGATCCAGTCTACACCCTAAAAAAGTTTTGGAGGAATTAGATTTTACTAAGTTTTTGGCTCAGTATTCAACTAGGGGAAGAATCGGGTACAACCCAATCATGAAGTATGCAGTGCTTACATATGCAAACATGCGTGGAGTAAAATCTGTTGACCGTATTGTTGAATTATGTGAAAGAGACCTTGCCTTTATCTGGTTGGCACAAGGCGAAAAACCTTAGCGAGATGCTTTTTATGATTTTATTAATAATAAGCTTACTGGTGAAATCTTAGATGACCTGAATTATCAGTTTCTGTGCAGACTAAAAAAAGAAGGACTCATTACACTGGAGGCGCTATACATTGACGGAACCAAGATTGAAGCAAATGCAAACCGTTATACATTTGTATGGAGAGGAACACTCAATTATCATCTTGTTGTCATGAATATATTTCAAAACATCGTACATAGTCTCCGCCTCCACATTTTTAATTTAGCATAGGTCATCTAAAGTATCTACTCCAAAGTTGTGATTTTTGTTTGGTCGCAAAATTATCATATCTGTATAAATCTCCTCAAATTACAGATAATAACAACACAATTTGTAATTTAAGGAGAAATGTATATATGAAAGCAACAGGTATTGTACGCCGTATAGACGACCTCGGCCGTGTGGTTATCCCGAAAGAAATCCGCAGAACCCTCCGCATTCGTGAGGGCGACCCTTCAGAAATACATACGGACCAAAAGGTCGGGAGTTCGAATCTTCTCGCCCACGTCAAGAAATAAAAGCACTTAGAGAAATCTCGAGGTGCTTTTTTAGTGTGTTTGACTAACATTTGACGAACAGAGACTCAAAAAATTGACTTTCTTTCTCATTTTTGATATCATTAATCAGATACCCCAACATATCAAGAGATATTAATCCAAAGAAGAGCGCGGATATAGCGTCAACCAATATTTGACGAAAATACTGATTGACGATTTGAAGGAGAAGAAAAATGGCAAATAACCCAAGTGAAACAAAAACAGAAAATATATTTCGTGATTTTTATGGTGCAACTACTTTTATAGAAAAATCTGCAATTCCTGCTGAATATGGATTTAAGAGTAAAAAAGGAACGGACTACAAGGGATATCCGGATTTTTTCATGGATAGAGGTTTATATGCCATAATTGTGGAAGCCAAAGCTCTCCTTCATGAAAAAGCGCAGGAAGAAGTGCAATATTATTTATTGAATAATAAATTAAGAAATAAAAAAGATTTGATTGGAATTGCTGTTTCAGGCCAAACAAAAGGCAGTTTGAAAATTACTTATTATTGTTTGTTAAAAAATCAAAAAGAAATAATCAAATTGGAACTAAGCAAGTTGGTCAAAATTGAAAATATTGAAAAAAGCTATTTAAACAAGAAAAATGGAGATCAAATAACCGATGCTGAATTAAATACAATTTTGATAGGGTTAAATCAAACTTTTCACGACAATAATGTTCGTGATACGGAAAGAAGTTTGCTTTTCTCAGGTATAATGATTGCACTCAAGAACCTAAATTTTAGGAGTACTTATAAGAGTATACAAGCGCCTTCTGATGAAGAAAGAGACAGCGTAGGAATCAATCTTTTAGATGCGCATTATATGAATGCTGCAATCCTAAACGCAGTAGAAATTGAATTAAAAGGGAAAATCAATAATTTATCGAAGGAATTTTCATGGAAAGATAGATTTTCTTTTGTTAAGACGATAGATATTCCGCTTTTAAAATATATAGAAATCATTGAAACTGTTGAATCAAAGATTTATATGCCATTTCTCAGCGATGAAAAATTGGATATATTAGGAAGGGCGTATAAGACGTTTCTCAAACGTGCCGGTAAAGTAGATAATAAAAATATTATCTTAACACCTGACCATGTGAAAAATTTAATGGTAAAGTTAGCACGTCTTTCTCCTAATGATGTGGTTTTAGATACATGCACAGGCTCCGGCGGTTTTTTGATGCAAGCTATGGAAACCATGATAAATCAATGCAAAGGTGATAAAGAACAAATTAAAAGTATTACCGAAAAACAATTGATTGGTTTTGAAATAGATCCTGTTTTATATTCATTAGCATGTACAAATATGTATCTGCATGGCGTTGAACGCACGAACATGTTTTATAGAAGTAGTTTGCTTGACATGTCTGTCAAACAAGACAAGTTAGTGTTTGATGAAATAAGAAAATTAAAACCAACAAAGGTTATCATTAATCCACCTTACGAAAAAGGAAATCCTATCAAATTTACGAAACAAGCGCTTGAGTTTTTGGAGCCTAATGGCACGTTGATTACAATTATGCCAAATCCTACATTGTTATCAAATGTAGGCAAATTAACAGACGATATATTAAAAATTGCAAAATTGGACTTTGTAATAAAAATGCCTGTCGCAATTTTTAAGGAGCAAGATAGGACTGTATATACATCTATTTTTGGCTTTACGAAAACTCCTCACAGGAAAGAGGATGAAGTCGTTTTTTACGAATTAAAAGACGATGGTTTGGTATCTGTTCAGCATAAAGGACGCCTTGATAAACATAATAAATGGGGTAAAGTTGAAGAAGAGATATGTGATTACGTATTAAACAAAAAAGAAAAATCCGGAATCTGTGAGAAAAGACGCATTTATGTAGGAGACAAAATAGTTTTAGCCGGTGTAAAAAAGCAAACATTAGATTTGCCTAATTTGGTAAAATTCTCTGATATCTTTGTGACAAGTAATTTTGGAACATTGCAAAGCGAAGATAACAATCCTGAAGGTCAGTATGATTTTATTACAGCGGCAGAAAAGTGGAAGAAACATGACTCATATTCACATGAAAAGGAAGCAATCATTTATGCAGTAGGAGCAGAAGGTTCCCTGGGTAGAGCACATTATGTTAATGGGAAATTTATTGCCAGTACCTTGTGTTTGATTTTAACTCCTAAAAATCCGCAGAAGTATCCTGTCGATTTGGAATTCTACTCTTATTATTTAATGGCTATACGCGAAAAAATAGTTAGTGCTCTGCGAAACGGTACGTCTAAATTAACTATTAAGCCAGAAGAATTAGATGATTACCCAATTGAATATTTTGACATGACCGAACAAAGAATAAAAAAAGATGAAATTATTCAACGAATGAAGGAAGTTAGAAAGTTAGAAGAAAAACTGAAACAAGCAGAAAATAATGTTTATAGCGATGTGTCTAAAATGTAATTTTGCTAGTAAGTGATATGGGGGTAACGAGATGAAATACATTTCCTTTGCAATACCATGCTATAATTCGGAAGAATACATGGAGAAAGCAATTGAGTCAATCTTAAAAGGTGGAGAGGATGTTGAGATTATCATTGTAAATGATGGCTCGAAGGACAGAACCTCTGAGATTGCAAAACGTTACGAAAGAGAATATCCAACGATTGTAAAGGCTATAGATAAAGAGAATGGTGGACATGGCGATGCGGTAAATACCGGGCTTGAACATGCCACAGGTCTGTACTTCAAGGTGGTTGACAGTGATGATTGGGTGGACGAGAAGTCCCTTAAAAAAATTTTGGAGACGCTACACGAATTAGTCGAGAAAAAGAAGATGGTGGACATGCTGGTTTCCAACTATGTGTATGAAAAAGTTGGCGCAAAGCACAAGAAGGTCATTCACTATCAAAATGTGATGCCGGAGAATCGTATCTTGACGTGGAAGGATATGGGGCGTTTTCGCATTGGACAATACATTTTGATGCATTCGGTGATGTACCGCACGGAACTTCTCAGAATGTGTGGATTACAGTTGCCGAAGCACACGTTCTATGTGGATAACATTTATGTATATTATCCGCTTCCGCATGTGAAGACATTTTATTATCTGAATGTGAATTTCTATCGCTATTTTATCGGTAGAGACGGGCAGTCGGTAAATGAAAAAAATATGATTCAGCGCATTGACCAGCAGCTGTTTGTTACGAAGACGATGATTGATATGTATCAGATGAATAAGATACCGAACAAGAGACTGCGCGTGTATATGACGAATTATCTTGCAATCATGATGACAGTTTCTTCGATTATTGCGATTCGTTCTAAGAATCCGGAGAATCTGGAGAAGAAGAAGGAACTGTGGGGATATCTCAAGGAGAAGGATGCCAAACTTTATCTGAAGATTCGTTATGGCATTCTTGGACAGACGATGAACTTGCCGGGAAAACCGGGAAGAAAGGTATCTTCTTTGGCATATACGGTTGCGAATCGAATTTTTGGTTTTAACTAAATAAAATGGAATGAATTGGGCAATACTATTCTTTAGAAAGGTAGGGGATAGTAGTGAACAATCAGTTAAAAGACAGTAAAACAAAAGTAAATCTTATGAAGGCATTTGCGGGTGAAAGTCAGGCAAGAAATCGTTATACATTTGCTGCAGAGGAGGCAAGACTTCAGAAAATGTATGCGATTGCGAATGTGTTTGAATTTACAGCCGATCAGGAGAGAGCACATGCCAAGCGTTTCTACAATCTGCTTAAGGATTTGACAGGAGAAACAATTGAGATAACAGGCGGTTATCCGGTAGATTTACAGCCGACGATTGAAGAACTTTTATGTGCCGCAAAACACAATGAATATGAAGAGGCAGATGATGTCTATCTGGCGTTTGCAGAGGTTGCAAAGCAGGAGGGTATTCTCGAAGCATCATCGGCATTTTTGCAGATTGCCAAGATTGAGAAAATACATGGCAATCGATTTGCTAAGTTAGGTGATATGTTGAAGAACGGCATGTATTATCAGCAACCGGAAGGTGGAGAGTGGATGTGCCTCAATTGTGGACATATTCATAAAGGAATGTTGGTTCCGGAGGTTTGTCCGGTATGCAGACACGAGAAGGGATATTTTATTCCGACTGAGTTGGCGCCATACACGTCACCTGGTTTGTGGTAAAAAATAAGAACGATTATATCTCTGTTTGGGAGATATAGTCGTTCTTGTTTTATTCTACAGGAACAGTGCGAACCGGTACGCCGTTTACTTCTACTTGGTCATTAATTTCGATGACAAGACATTGCTTGCCGTCAATCATTTTCGTCTCAACCAAATCGGTTCGTTCGGGATTAACTTTGATCACAATGTCCGGTGTCTGGATGCTGAATTTGCGTGTCTCGGCAATGTTTGTCACCATGAATTCTGCCTTTTCGCCCGCGATGTGGTCGAAGTTCATATCGAAGGTTTCGATGCGTTCTTCCGTGATACCGCTGTTTGCAAGGAGACGTTTCATTTCCGGTTTGGTGAGTACCGGAGGCTCCGGAGATTCTTTTGCTTCTTCGATAATCTCATTTAAGCCTTCGTGAATATTGCGGATAATCTCATATTCGCATTCTTCACCGAGCGTGTTCATAACAACGGAATGAAAGGTGCTTTTTTGGCTTCCTGCTGACATTGGGAAGGTACAGCCAAGCGCATTTTCAATGAATTCCGGCTGCATATCCTCTGCCTGCTTGGTGGAGTAGAGAAGACTGTGAATGTCCGTACTCCGGTCATTGAAAGAAGGGAAGAGGAAACCTTTCATTGGTGGTTCTATGAGCCAATCGCGTACACGGTTTTCAATGTGGTTGGTTTCCGGATTGTAGCAAAGGCCTTCTTTTGACAGATGAACCGGACAAATGCTACAAAGAAGATATTCATATACTTCATCGGACGCATCGAACATTTCACTTCCATCGGTTGATTTTCCAGGAATATCATAAGCAACATGAATTAGGATTATGTAATAGTTCTCACCATAGTTGTAGTTCTCAATAATTTTCTGATAGAACTCTTCGATTAATGTATCATCTTGTAACTTGCTATTGCGGAGTTTTAACAAGAACTCCTGTGTACCACCCGGAATTTCCTGTTCCAAAGGAAATTCCATGTTAATTAAATTTTTCCCAATAGTACCGGATAGGGTTTGCTTGAAAATGGTAAGGTATTTGAAGATTTCTTCCTCCGGCAATGAGAGAAATGCATCTTTTGACTGAGCAATTACCTCTTTGTTGCCATTGACATAGCAACCACTGATGCGGGTGATGGAACAGTTTTCCGGTGTGTATTGTTTGCGGATTTCGAGTACTTCTTTTTTATGCATAATGGTATAACCTCGTTTCTTTTGTTTGGAATTTTATATTAGCATAAAGGGGGAAGTTTTACAAATATAATAGTATCAATTCTTTTTTTATATGGAGTTATCATGGCCGATCAAAAATTAGAAAACGTATTGAATCTTGCGATAGATGCTACAGAGGAGGAACGGGACAAATCATTGGAATTGAATGTCGGTTATAATCCGATTGACAGGGAATGGGATTTGATTGTGAAGTATTCTGGTTCGCTCGACTGTGTGCGCACACTTGGTGCGCAGGTGGTGGAGATGCAAAATGAATTTGCCATCATCACAATCAGAGAAAGTTTGATTGCTGCAATGTCGGATTGCCCTGCAGTGGAATATGTCGAGAAACCAAAGAGGCTCTTTTTCCAGATTGAGGATGGGAAAAGGGCCTCTTGTATTACACCTGTCCAAAGGCCACCGTTATCTTTGTCAGGGCGAGGTGTCTTGGTAGCGGTAATTGATTCGGGGGTTGATTATGAAAATGAAGTCTTCCGAAATGCAGATGGAACCACAAGAATTCGAAGTCTCTGGGACCAGACAATTCCCGGAAATCCGCCGGAAGGTTATGTGATAGGAACGGAATATACAAGGGAAGATATCAATGAGGCACTGCGTGCATCTACAAGGCAGGAAAGACTTCAGATTGTGCCAAGCCAGGATATCTCAGGACATGGTACGTCGGTGGCAGGAATTGCCGCGGGAAATTCGCAGGAGTATCAGGGTGTCGCTTATGAGAGCGAACTATTGATTGTGAAATTGGGAATTCCGAGAGAAGAGGGGTTTTCGAGAACAACGGAGCTCATACAAGCATTGGATTATGTAGTTCGAAAGGCGCTGGAGTATCAGATGCCGGTCGCCATAAACTTAAGCTTTGGAAATACGTATGGTCCTCACGACGGGAGCAGTTTACTGGAGCGTTTTATCGAAGACATTGCAAATACGTGGAAAAGTGTTATCTGCATTGGGACCGGAAACGAAGGCAATGCAGCAGGTCATACGTCGGGTGTGCTGGTGGATTCAGAAGAGACGGTGATTCAACTGGCAGTGCAGGAGAATTCGCCGAGCTTAAATGTACAGATATGGAAGGCATATTTTGATTTGGTGGATATATCACTGATATCCCCATCTGGGGTGCGGATTGGGCCAATTCAGGAACAACTTGGTTCGCAGCGTTTCACAGTGGGAAATACGCAGATATTATTGTACTATGGGGAGCCAAGTCCATTTAGTATTGATCAGGAGATTTTTATTGATTTTCTTCCGCGAGATACCTATATCGACAGTGGTGTGTGGAGAATTGTGTTAACACCGAGGGACATCGTGAATGGAGAGTTTGCACTTTGGTTGCCAAGTCAGGCTGTCTTGAATCCGGGGACTGCGTTTTTATTTCCTACAGACGAACGTACACTTACGGTGCCGTCCACTTCCTATGGAACCATCGGCGTGGGAGCCTATGATTCGGCGACATTTAGCTATGCTGATTTTTCGGGAAGAGGGCCGGCTGGACCGGGGAGAAGGGCAAAACCGGACATTGTGGCTCCAGGGGTGGATATTACGGCGCCGATTCCGGGAGGCAGTTTTGAAGATTTAAGCGGAACATCATTTGCAACACCATTTGCGACAGGCGGGGCAGCACTCTTGATGGAGTGGGGGATTGAGAGAGGAAATGATTCGTTCCTATATGGAGAGAAAGTGAAGGCATATTTCCAGAGAGGTGCAAGGCCGTTTGTGGGGATTACGCAATATCCGAATACACTGGTTGGATATGGGGCGTTGTGTGTGGAGGATAGTTTACCGGGATAATTAGGCTAAAATAATGAGACTAAACAAATACTTTGCAAGAAAATTGCTTTAAAAAAACAAAAATAATAAATAAAAATCTCAAATAATAGGATTTCTGTTGCGTTTTGGCAAAAATGAGTATAAAATAAAAGAAAGCAAGGTACTATGTTTCATGAGATAGAAGAAAGGAAGGGGAACATGACAAAGTATATCGCTAATGTAAATATTTATTTAACACAAATGAAAATCAAACAGACTTATGTAAGCTTGAAGACGGGCATTGATACAAAGAAGTTGTCTCGTATCTTAACAGGCGCACAGGATGTAAGTAGCACCGATATGGAGAAGATTGCAACTGCGCTGGGGAAGAAGATAGAGTTCTTTTTGAGCGATTCGTTTTGTGTGCCACAGATAAATGAGTATGCGCCGGAAAGGGTTGCCTTCTACGCTGGGGAGCCTACAAAAAAACAGGAAGAGATGGCGAGAAAATTAATCTGTATGATGGAAAATATTGACGAAGTAATGAGTGCAGAAGGACGTTTTTTAAACATATCTAGGGAGAGCAGATAGAGATGAATGTGGATCGTTTGAGAAGAATAATTGAATACAGTGATAGGAATCGGGCAGAGGTTGAGGCTAAGGTGAAAAAGTTCTATTCTTCTGTAGGAATGAGTAGTGACAGTGAGATGTTGAATATTTTACAGATTTCCAGAACTTTTTTTAGAAAAAAGGGTTATCTTGTTTTTGAAATTCCTTTTGCAGATAAGGAGATAGGCGCGCTCTGTTATAACGGGGATGCTTTGGGTTATATTGTAATTAATACAACGTTACCTAAGGTGAATGTAAACTTTGCTATCTGTCATGAAATATATCATGTGTATTTTCAAGAAAATGAATTTAAGCATAAGGTGCAATTTGCAAATGATGGTTATTATGAGTATGATGAGGAGTTTGCAGCCAATTTGTTTGCGGGGATGCTGTTGATGCCGGAGACAAGTTTTAGAGTTATGTATCATAAATTTAAAACAGAGGCTGATGGAGATGAACTGGAAACCATTATTCAATTAATGAATTATTATGAGGTTCCATACATGGCTGCATTGATTCGTTGTTATGAACTTGGTTTGCCAGAGACTGCATCTATTTCAGAGGAACTCTTGAATGTAGACAGAGATACAATCCGAGAGAAGTTTGTGAAACTCTGGTTGGACGCTAGCATCTTAGAAGCAAGCAAAAAAGACGATTATGCGAATTTGGAAAAGTTGGTTCATTGGTTTGGAGCAGAATATATGAAAGATTCTTATCTAAATCAAAGAACGGTGACTAAGGTGCTTCAAAATATGCGAGCGCTTTACCGTGATATAAAGGGGGAGTAATGTATGGCAACTGTATATACAGATACTCCTCATAATTTCAGTCAGATTGATGCATTTGTTATTACAGAGACCAAGACATTTGTGGAAGAAATTTTCCAAAAGTCAAAATGCTTTTTCTATGATGCGTGTTCCTTTAGGAGACATGCGAATTTGGGAAGTGAAGAAGTAACATGTATTTTGGAATATGTAAAAAGACAAAATGGTATGATTGTGCTTACTAGATGTATTTTGATGGAGTTGGCGTCGCACAGTGGTTTTTTGAATCAAGAATACATACAGTATGTGAGAACTATAAACAGTTATGGCATAGATATTTTTGTTATTTATGAGGAAGATTTGTTTGAAGTGATGAATATCTGTTTTGGTACAAATGCTGTAATTAACAGTTATTTGTCATGGGCGGTACGAATGATTATGAGTCCTGTGAGTACGATTACAGATACTCTGAATCAAAATACAAATTTGTATGATGAGATAGTCAGAAAGAATTGTGTAGAAAGTAGCAGCTTGTATAGACGGTTTTTCTCAGCCGTCAGAGAGAACAAAGAATCAGGAGACAATTTAGGTGAAGAACTGCTAGCAATATGCTTACACATTCTATCTTATATTCCGGGAGAAGACGATGGGAAGTTCTGTGTCATTACGGATGACAAAGGTGCAGCGGGGAAGATTGACACACTGTTTCGGAAAACCAACATACAGTATAGAGGCAAGAAGATTGGAATCTTAAGTACGCCAAAGCTGGTACAGATTCTGTACAATGAAAATCTGCTTATGCATAGAGAACGTGTGGTGGCAATGCTCCAAAACGGCAGTAACGAAAATATTATTGTGTTAGGAACGCGAATCTATGATTTGCGAAGTGATGAGATAGCAATAGCGTGTGATGAACTTGCAGAGTTAATCATGACACCGAATGGAATAAATATTACTTTTTAAGTGGTCAAAATTGAAATTTGGCCACTTTTTTCTTCGTAGTTTTTTTATTGCAATACTGAGTAACACGTGGATGAGATTGTAGAACATTTAATGTTCATGAACGATAAGTCTATTATAGATGAATTATAGCGCATTGAAGATGCGGGGGATAAACATTAAATTATGTGTAATAGATAATGAAATATGGGATTACAAGCGACAAAGAAAGAAGGTAAATTATGAAGGGCAGATATTTTTTCACATCTGAATCCGTGACAGAGGGACATCCGGATAAAATGTGCGACCAGATTTCGGATGCAATATTAGATGCAATCATATCACAGGACAAGAATTGCAGAGTTGCATGTGAGACTACTGTTTCATCCAAAGGTGTGAATGTTATGGGTGAAATTTCTACAACAGCACAAGTTGATATAGAAAGTATTGTGAGAGGTGTTATTAAAGACATTGGATATAACAATAAAGAGTATGGATTTAATGCCGAAGATTGCGATGTTGTAATAGCTATAAATGAGCAATCCAAAGATATTGCAATGGGCGTGAATCATTCGATGGAGGTTAAAGAAGGTTCTGACCATGAAGAAGATTTCAATGGAGCAGGCGACCAAGGAATGATGTTTGGATATGCCTGTGACGAAACACCGGAACTTATGCCACTACCAATCTCGCTAGCACATAAACTCGCTATGCAATTGACAAAGGTTAGAAAGAATGGAGAGTTGGAATATCTTCTGCCAGATGGTAAATCTCAAGTGACGGTAGAGTATGTGGATGACAAGCCAGTTCGCGTAGATACGGTTATCATTTCGGCACAACATAAGGATAATGTTGATATGAAACAGCTTCATAAAGACATTGTAGAAAAAGTAATTGTGCCGATTATTCCGAATAATTTATTAGATATAAAGACGAAAATATATATTAATCCAACAGGTCGCTTTGTTATTGGAGGACCAGAAGGAGATAGTGGGCTTACTGGACGAAAAATCATAGTTGATACTTATGGGGGATATGCAAGGCATGGTGGTGGTGCGTTTTCTGGAAAAGATCCTACAAAAGTAGATAGAAGTGCAGCATATATGGCGAGATATATTGCGAAGAATGTCGTGAAGGCAGGTTTGGCAAGAAAATGTGAAATTCAGATTGCATATGCAATTGGTATAGCACGTCCTGTTTCCGTTATGGTTGATACATTAGGCACAGGCAAGTACCTTGAAAGCGATATAGCCGAAGCAATAGAAAAGGTATTTGATTTGAGACCAGCTGCGATAATTAAGCAACTTGATTTAGAAAAGCCAATTTACAGGGAATTGGCTGCATATGGACATATGGGAAGAGAAGAGACAGGTGTTAAATGGGAAATTACGGATAAGGTGTATGAATTATTACAATGTTTAACAAAGAAAACGAAAAATCCCGTTTGGGAAAATCCACAGATTGTTTTTTTAGATTAGCATAGAATAAGAAAACACCAAATAGTGAGCACCCTTCGCATCTTCTCCAGTTTGAGATAATAGTCTAAAGGTATATTGTTAAACTCCCCAAAGTTGAGCCTCTACTTTGGGGGCAGAAAGGAAGGAGGAGACATGGGGCATCCGTCCCCAATCATATGGTTTGTTATTGTTATCCACCATCAAAATGATGAATGATAATAGTAACAAAGTAGCGTAAATCTTTCAAATCTGTTATAATGAATGCAGTTTTAAAAAGGAGTTTCATTACGGCAGTTTAGCTTACAGAAGAGCAACTGAATACATTTGACAATTCTTTGATTATCTAACTGTTAATTAACCAGCAAGAGCAGAATGAAGCCTAAACAAAGGAACTTCGTGAGTTGAAGCAGAAAATGCGACTTTTAATGGTTCAGAAGGTGCTTGTTAACAAAATATGTTTTGAACATCCAGTAAAAAGTTGGAAATCGAGAATTAAATTTACCCTATGGAGGAGGATGGAATAATTGTTGTTTTCAATGAGGCTGACTAAATTTATTTGTAATATATTTATGCCGTAATTAGGGATTAGGAGAAAGAGAGGTTTTTATATGAAAAATACAAATAACTTGTGCTGGCTAATTCGCCAATCTAAATATAGTCGGAATATTCTATGTATTATTCCCTTTGTGTGTTTGATATCCAGTTGTTGCAATATAGGTATATCAATGATATTCAAGGGATATATGGATATAGCATCCGGTGAAAGTTCTATAACTTTTTTGCAAATGACAATATTTTCTGTGGCGATCATACTCCTATTTGCATTAACACAAATTGCATCATCGGTATTGGAAGGCTATTCTTACAGCAAAACAGAGAAGGGCTTAAGAATATCGTTAATTGAGCAGATAGTCAGAAAATATTTGTTGAAGCTTAATAAAATGCATACAGGAGAGATTCAAAATAGACTTACTACTGATGTGGCTACAATCTCTAATTTTTACATACAAGTCTTTGGACAAATGAGCTTGGTGCTTTTCACATCTCTTTTTGCCGTTATTATTTTGTTTATATTGAATTGGAAAATCACACTGATTTTTTTAATAACTATCCCTTTGTTGACTATGCTTATATCAATATTCTCTCCTAAGCTTCAGAAAGCAGCGGAATCCGATTTGAAAAACGAGGATAATAACAGAAGTTATATGCAGGAATTATTGATGCTCTTGCCACTGTTTCAAGTATATTCTATGGGTAAAAATGTTGGTGAATATTTGCAAAATCTTTATGAAAAGAAAACTTCAAGTAAAATAAGGCTTTCGTTTCTTGAGGGGAGTTTTGGTTTTTTAAACAGTCTAACAAGCTTTGGTATCTTTATTATTACAAGTGCAGTAGGTGCTTATTTTGTGGTAACCGGAGAGAATACAGTGGGCGATTTAGTCGCTATGATACAATTGAGCAACTATATTATGTTACCTTTAACAGAAGCACCAAGAATGATTGCTGTATATAACAAAACCATTAGCAGTGTGAAACGTATTCGCGAAATTGAGCAGATGCAAGACAGAAATATGACGGAGCATGAGGACAGGTTATTGTTTCATGTTGATTTCATCGAACTTAAGCATCTTTCTTTTAAATACGATAAAGATAATTTTATATTGGATGACATCAATGTTGTATTCCGCAAAGACAGAATAGCTGGAATTATAGGAAAAAGCGGTAGCGGTAAAAGCACATTGATAAAATTGATACTAGGTCTGTATTCTCCAGTCGACGATAAGATGATTGAAATACGAAATAATAGAGAAACAAAAAATTATTATCAATATGAAGGTATTATTTCTTATGTCCCAAGCGATAATTTTGTGTTTAGCGGAACGGTTAAAGATAATATCATTATGAGTGCATCTTTTGAAAAAGATAAGTTTGACAAAGTTTGCAGGGATGCCAATATTGATAGGCTAATATCCTCTTTCGATTTGAAAGAGAACGAAAACATCTACGAAAGCGGAAATAATTTATCTATGGGACAAAAGCAGAGAATAGCGATTGCTCGTGCTTTATATGCGGAAACTTCTGTAATTATATTTGATGAGCCGACAGCAAATCTTGATTCGGAGAGTGTTAAACGGTTTGCAAAAACGATACAAAGTCTTTCAAAAGATAAGATTTGTATCCTTGTAACTCATGATGATAGTATCACTTCAATTTGCGATGATGTCTATCGATTAGAAGAAACGTGTTTAACCTTAATAGACGAGGAGTAAAAGTATGATATCACAAGAGTTTAAACAAGAGTATCAGTATTTAAAAAAAAACAAATACTTATCTGGACCAAAGATATTACAAATTGAGATAACAAATAAATGTTGCCTGCAATGTCCTCAATGCTATAAGCCGCCAGTAGAACAATTAAAGTCTATGTCATTTGTTGAATTTAAACAACATGTTGATATGGCTGTCGATATTGGAGTTAAGGAAATCAGTTTGCTAGGGGGCGAACCATTTGAAAATACAGATATTTTTAAGATGATCGAATATGGTGTTAATAAAAATATTGAAATTATGACTGTCACTAATGGGTGTCATATAAACAATAAGACGATAGAAGTTCTACGAGAATATACAGAGAGATTTACACTTTTAATATCATTGAATGGATCTACGGAAACAATTAATAAATTGTCCAGAGATGGGTTTAAAATGAGTATAAAATCAGCAAAGAAAGCAAATGAGTGTGGTATACCTTTTGGAATCAACTGGGTGGCTAGACATGATAATGCTTATGATTTTGAAAATATTGTGAAACTTGCTAGAGAACTTGGCGCTAAATTTATTAATGTTGTAGCTAACAAATTGACAGGTGAATCAAAAATAGTATCTCCGCTTACGTATGAAGATTATCAATACCTTATTAAGGTAATCCAAATGGAAAGAGATTCACATTTTATTACTATACAAAAGTGCTTTGATTTGCTTATTTCTCGTGCCGGTAAAATGCCTAGATCTATTTTGTCAGGATGTCAGGCAGGGATTAGTGTAGCTGCGATTACGTTAGATAACAAATATACACCATGCCTTCATTTAATGTACCCTGAAAAATATAGTTCCTTATCTGAATATTGGATGTCATCGCCCGTCTTGACAAAACTGCGAAACAAAGATGTAATTAACTCTGGTTACTGTAATGGTTGCATTTATGCCTCTGATTGTAAATATTGTAGAGCTATGTCAAAAGAGTCACATGATGATTTTAATATTGGACTCAAAAAATGTGTTTTAAGAAGATAAACTATGAATAGTCAAGGGGAAGAACAAAAACAATTTAAAAAGTTTTTGACTTAAAAAGTGTATAAAAAATAAAGAATCAATGAGATGCTTCTAAAATTAAATATGGTTGAATAGGTAAGACTTAATCTAAGTCGAAGCAAATATTATCAGTCATCGTATTGTGGATAACGCATATCAGTATGTGAGCGACGTGCCCTAGTACATTTCAATGGCGGCAACCGTGAGTTGTTTTTAAATCGTAATAATCTTTTAAGGTTTTGTTCACCAAGGTGGTCAGCTAGGCAACTTTGATAAGGGCATAGCGAAGTGGTTTGGAATCTCGTTTAGACATTCTTGTTCTAGATATATTAAAGTTGTTATATTGGGAAACGGAAGGATCATGACTGACATAGTTAAGTAGTAGAACTATCCCTGATTCTACCAATAGTCATGACATCGTTCAAAGAACTAATGCGGGGATTGTTTTGATAACTGAAACCATCTTATGCATAATTTCATGAATAGATGCATCTACCTCAGAAAGTTGTTGTGTATATTTTTCTCCTTGCTGAATAGATAGCAAAATCTGTAAAGATAGTCAAACCTATAGGGAAAAATATAAGAAAGTTGAAAAGAAAGGAGAGTATGATGTATTTCGGTGTAAATACATTATACAAGTGCTAATATGACCATATCAAAGTATAATCATTTATATGAAGCAAAAGAGTTAAATAAGTCTATATTGATAAACTATCTAAATGGTAGAATGATTATTTTTAAAGATGATGCAAACAATCAAGTCAAAGATTTTCTTACAGGTAAAAAATTTGATTCTACTATTAACGAGTACCTATATAGCAATGGCTATTTGGTTGGTAATAATGTAGATGAGATGAAAGAAGTTAATAAAATTCAAAACGAAATTTACGAAAATAAAGATGTATTATCACTGGTTTTTATTTTAACAGAAAATTGTAATTTGAGATGTGTTTATTGTTGTGAGCAACACGGGAGAAAACGTATGTCTCTTGTACTACAAGATCAAATAATTAAGTTTGTTGAGGAAAATATACATAAATATAAATGCTTAAAGGTCGAGTGGTTTGGAGGGGAACCTCTCTTATGTATGGATATAATTGAATATTTGTCTAAAAGATTTATAGAACTTTGCAATAAAAATCACATTCAATATTATGCTGTTACTTCAACTAATGGTTATTTATTAAATGCACAGAATCTTAAAAAACTGAAAAGGCTTCATGTATATGCTTATCAGATTACGGTTGATGGCTTGAAAAAAACACACGATACTCAACGAATGAAGGTTGATGGAACGGGTAGTTGGGATGTTATTATTAATAATTTGAAAGATATACGAGACAATTTTAAATCAAATTTAATAAGTCTGATAATTAGAACCAATGTTACATACCCTATTTATCAAGCTATAGATGAATACATGGATTTCCTTTTAAATGAATTTGGTAATGATAAAAGATTTAACTTTCTCTGGAGGATTGCCGAAGATTGGGGAAATATTGAAGATGATACTCGCCATATTTTGTGTGGTATAAATGAGTATACGAATGTTATGAAAAAGGCAGGAGAAAAAGGTCTTAGAAATAGATATTTATCAGGAACTCTTAAACCAGGTGAACGTGCTTGTGAAGCCACAAAAAAGAACTCACTGATATTGTTTCCGACTGGAATTATTGGAAAATGTGAGCGTGATGTATGTCCGGAAAAAAGTCATATAGGAACGATTCAGGGACTTTTAATGGATCCTGAAAAATATCTTAATACTACATTGTCTAAAGGACAAGAAACTCCTGAAATGTGCAAGGTTTGTTCAAAATTTACAATATGTTTAGGAAAAGCTTGTCCGTTTATCATGGATATACAATGTGGATATGAAATGAAAGATATCGATTTTTTACTTGATTGTATTATTAAATGTGATGACAGTTGTAAAGTTATATCAAGATTCGAAAAGGAGAAATGTTATGAATAGTAAGGTGGAGTATTTAACTCATATTTTTATATCAAATGGTTTAATAATGAAAAACGAAATTACAGAAAATAATTATCGACAGATATTTAACAGTATTGCGGACGATATTGATTCTTTGTTGTACATATCTATTTTATCAGAAATTGAAGAATATTATTGTATTCAATTGCCTGATGAAGTGTTAATGGAAAATATATTTTATAATATAGATGATTTTGTCATTCTTTTGGATGATGAAATAAATAAAAGCACAAAGGAGGTGTAGAAATGAAAAGATTAAAGAAAATCCGTAAATCCAGCAGTAAAGCAGTTCTAAATGTTGAATTGGTCTGTTTCAATGGTCTTTGTTAACAGATAAGCAATGAATTAGTATAGGAACAAAACGATTTATTGTTTTGTTCCTATACTAATAGGGGGATATTACTATGAAAGTAAATGTAGCGGTTATAGATACAGAAGTACATACTCATACGTTGTTGAAAGACATAAAAATTAATAATATCTGGAATCATGATTTGGAAAACAAACTTTGGCATGGTACTGCTATATGCGGGGAAATTTATCAGGAATGCCAAGATGTGGAAATAGATGTTTATCCTGTGTTTTGTGATATAAATACAGAGGCTCATAACATTGTATCGGTATTAAGAGATATTCTTAAATCTGAAAAAACGTATAATGTAATAAATATGAGTTTGGGAATTGAGGATGCAACTTTGGAATCAAGTCTTCGGGATGTATGTGCGGCTTTGCAGAAAAAAGGTAGCATTATTGTAGCTGCATTTAATAACGATGGAACTATGACATATCCAGCATGTTTAGAATCGGTAATAGGTGTCGATTTGTCTATGCAGTTAGATTCAAAAAAAGGTTATACTTACATAGAGGGCGGAGTTGTTAATATTTTGGGACCAATGATACAAAGAAATGTATTATACCCTCCAAATGCAAGGAAAATGGTTATTGGGACAAGTTTTTTTTGTGCATATATTTCAGGGATAATTTGTAAGTATATTTCTAATACCAATGGCGAATATACAGAACACAATGTAAAAAAATTTTTAAAACAGCAAGCTTCAGATGTAAAGGTATTTAAAAATTACCCTGTAGAAAAATGTCCAGAAATCAAGAAATATATTTTATTTCCATTTTCAAAAGAAATCTTGACAGTATTAAATTTGCAAAAATATACAGAATCCGAAACAATTGGTATTTATGATTTTAACCTATCGAAATATTACGGACAAAGTATTGAAACATTAGATAAACGTATATTTAAGGTTCAATCAATAAATGAAATAGAATGGAATAGTTTTGATACCCTTGTTTTGGGACATATTGATCATTATATCAATTTAAAATTGAAAGTACAAATTAGATTTTTGATTGACAGATGCTTGGAGTACGGGAAACGAATCTATGCCTTTGATGATGACATATTAAAATTATATCAAGGAGAACGAGAACAACTGTCTAAATTGAATAATTATTTCTACTATCCTTGTGTTAACAAAGAACATTTTCCGCATGGTCATATAGGTAAGTTATGGAAAATTCCTGTCCCGATTGTTTCGATAATGGGGACAAGATCTCAGCAAGGTAAATTCACTACACAAATTCAAATGAAGCATTATTTACAGGAAAAAGGATATCGAGTAGGCTTGATTACCTCTGAACCTTCTGGAGCTCTTTTTGATGCAGATTGCATTTTCCCGTATGGATATCATAAAATGGTAGATGTTCCTCAAGAAGAGTATGGCATATATATTAACGATTTAGCATATAAGTCATTTTTATTAGGGAGGGATATTTTATTATTTGCTTCACAAACAAGTGTTTTGCCAAGAAATTATGATAATATGAATCAATGTACAATTATGCAGTTTTCATTACTATTTGGATTATCGCCAGATATAGTTGTTTTATGCGTTTCGCCAGATGATGAAGTAGATTTAATATTAAGGACAATCGCTTCTATTGAATCCTTTTCACAAGCTATTGTACAAAGCATTGTTGTTAATCCTGTTTTGGTTAACATAGATAGTAGTGGAAAAGTCATTAAGACGAATTTATTGAAAACAGATCCCCAATTATATGGTGAATTTATTTTGGAGATTTCGAAAAAAACTAATAAATCTGTTTATGCGATGGACGAATTAAATGTAAAGAAGGTTGTTTATGAAATTCTATCTTTTTTAGAAGAATAACGAGGGATGAAAATATGTTATATAATACTTTGGCTATATCTATTACGAATAAATGTAAT
The DNA here is from genome assembly GCA_045630205.1 of Faecalimonas sp. Lineage (GTDB taxonomy): Bacteria > Bacillota > Clostridia > Lachnospirales > Lachnospiraceae > Faecalimonas. Next base: position 46,161 of record JAZQSP010000070.1, read on the forward strand.
GCAAAATGTAAATTTTGTGGAGTATCAGCTTGTAATTCTAACACTATAGAACACAGCCTTGAAAAAGAAGTTTTAGAGAAAATATGTAAAGAAGTAATCGAAATAAATAATATTAAAAATATTGTTTTTACTGGTGGAGAACCTTTTTTGTATTTTGATAGAATTAAGTCAATAATTCCGTTACTAAAAAAAGCCAAAAAAAATATAGGTATTGTAACTAATGGTTTTATCTTTGAAAATATACAAACTGCAGAAAAAATGCTCAATGGAATTAGGAATAGTGGTTTAAACTTTATGTATATTAGTACAGACCAATATCATTTAGAATATATAGATCTGAATACAATAAAAAATGCTATTTTAATATGCAAAGAAATCGGAATAGATGTTACGCTAAAAATCGGGATACAACGTTTGGATACAACATACGTTAAAATTATAGAAGAGTTGGAAGAAAATATATTTAATGCATCCGTACAATTCTATCCTATAATGCCTATAGGACGTGCAGCAACGCTAACAGAAAAAAATTTTTTTCATAAAACTGTTGCAGAGTTGGATTTATCATGTAAGCATTCCACAACCTTGTTTATTGATGAGAAAGGAGATATATATCCTTGCTGCTTTTTTAAACGTCCAAAATTTATGATTTTGGGAAATGTTAGAACTAACAGTATTAGGGAAGCAGTTTTTTTGGCTAGAAAGAATAAATGTTATAAGGAAATTTATCTATGTGGATTTGACAAATTGGTCGAAAATCTTGTTCATAATCGTATAATAACCTTAGAAGATAAATATGTAGATGCATGTCACTTGTGTAATGTTATTTGGAGTGACAAAAAATATCGAAATGTATTAGAAAACTATTATAAAGATAAATAAATAACAAAATATTCTATTTCAAGTTTAGAAAAATAAAAGTAAAATGTGGGATAATAATAAATCAATTAAGTATAAACACGAATCTTCCTAACTTGTATAAAATTATACCGCATAGTGTTTGGGTGCTACCATAATTGGTACTGTAGACATATCAACTAGAGACAATTAATATGCGCTTTCTGTTGTTGTGTAGTAAAATTAACCAATTGAATCTAAGGAAGAAGCAAGGTGCATTACTGAAACCGCAAGACATAGCGAGATAGAAAATTTGAAAAGAGGTTTATGTAATAATAACATTAAATAAGTTATACATTAAAGAGCATTTATAACCATATCAAAGTGGATATAAAGGCTTTTTAAATATTTTGGGGATAATCAAACTTTTTGAGGGTTTGCCATAGTTTTCGACTAGTACACACATTAAAAAAGTAGACCATAAAAAAGTTTTATTACCCATAATTTAGGTGTTGTGAGTGATTACAACACCTTTTTTAACGCAAAAGTACATTGTTGAGGAACTTTTAGTATACCTATAGTAACTGTTGGAAATTATCAAAACTATATACAATAAAATAGTCTGTAGGTGACGGAGGTGCTCAATGAAAAAGGGTGAAACTATAATCCAAAAACAAGAAGTGGCAGCGCGTTTGCGTGGAATTCGTGTGAATTCAGGTTATACACAAGAACGATTTGCTGAAATTCTTGATATTTCTGTATCGGGATATAAGAAATTAGAAAGTGCAGAGAATCAAATATCAGTAGACTGTCTGGCAAAGATAGAAAAGCAGTTGAAGGTATCTTCAGATTATATCTTGTTTGGGCACCAGCAAAACAGAGAAGAAGTGTGGAAAGCAATTACAAATTGCTCTGAGAAGGACAAGATGTATATGTTGTTGCGGCTAATTAATTATTTTACCAGATTGGGCGCCGCAAAGTTTCTTACGCAGGACGTACAAGCCATTTATGATAAGGAGTTTTTGGAAATGTTAAAAGAAATGGATATTTAAGATATGCAAAAGAGAAATGTACTGATACTGGAAGATAAGAAAAGTCATAGAGAGGCCTTGTATAAAATTATAACTGATTTGGCGCAGAACATAACAATATACACGGCTTCCAATGTGCATAGTGCTTATCAAATCGCAATGGAGAATCATATTCATTTGTTTTTGCTGGACATTATTTTATGTCCGGAAAAACCAGGCGATGTGATGGGATTAAGGTTTGCACAGGAAATTAGAGAAATCAAAAAATATCAATTTACGCCATTAATCTTTATCACATCATTAGAAGATCCCAAATTGTATTCGTATAGTAAATTACATTGTTTTGGTTATATTGAAAAGCCTTTTAGTGTGGAACAAGTGCGTAAAAGTGTATTGAAGGCATTAGAATTCCCGGTAGAGGATGACACGGAACGCTTTGTGTATTTTAGAAAAGATGGGATTGTCTATGCGAAGTGTATAAAAGATATCATATATATTGAGAACGCACGAAGAAAAGTGATCATTCATTGTAAGAATGATGTGTTGGAAATTCCGTATAAGACATGCGAAGAATTGATGAACGAGATGGATTCCAAATATTTTGTTCAATGTAGTCGCTATACAATTATCAATAAAAGATATATTGAGGAGATTGATTATACCAATCGATACATAAAGTTAAAGCATGTCAAGGCTCCAGTTGAAATTGGGGTTATTATGAAAAATAAACTTAAAGGGAAAATTGGGGATAGGATAAATGGTTAATATTGGTAACTGGATAATTGAGAATGGAATTAACCAGATAGCATGCTTCTTGGAAATTTGGATGATTTTGTTGTGCGTTCATGGTGTCTTTAAAGAAAAGTTTAAATTTACACCTGCAAATATAATATTGATCATATTCGATTTATTGATTATAGCTTTAATTAACATGGATGTATTAGGGGATATATTTGCATGTGTTATTTATATTGTATTATTTGTATACTGTTTTAGGAAGTTTAGAAGAAAATTCGGGGAAACAGTAGGACGTTTTTTGTTAAGTTTCTTTCTGATAGTGTTAATCGAAATTATAACTAGTATTGTGGTAACACCGGTTGCCCATGTACTTCAAGGTGATGAGGCGTTCATGCTATTAATAAATATAACGGGTCTCATAATAGTCATGGTCATTTTTAAGATTCCACAGTTCAAGATGAAAAAGTTTCATTTGAATATGGACAAGGGGACATGGAGAACTCTGATTTTCTTGTGCGGGTTTAGTGCATTGTTTATTATTGTAGATTATCGAATTCGTGGTAAAGTGGATCAAATATATTATTTTATATTTTTAATTTCGTGCGTTATGGTGTGCTTTAGTGCCATTTCTGCTCAAAGAACAAAGCATGAGCTAGAAAGGCGCAAATTGGAATTGGAGATGCAAGAGATATATGGTAACACATATAAGGAATTGATTACAGAAGTGCGAAGAAAGCAGCATGATTTCAAGAATCAACTTGGTGCTATTTATAGTATGCATTTGACGGCAAATTCATTGGAAGAATTGGTTAAAAAACAAAGTGAATATGGAAATATATTGTTGGAGGATTGTCGCTACGACAAAATACTGGTAGGTTGTAACAATCCTATTCTGGCTGGATATCTGTATTACAAATGTGTTGCTTATGAGAAAAATGATGTACAAATTGACTATCAGATTAATGTAGACGGAGCGGAGTGTTGTTTGTCACTACATGAAGTGATAGAAGTCCTTGGTATTCTTCTAACTAACGCTTTTGAAAGTTACCGTGCAGAGAGCGAAGAAAAATATATTGATTTAGTATTGCATGAGACCGCGAATAACTTAATAATAGAAGTAAGCAATATGTCTGAGGAATTAACCTCCGCAGAAATTGAAAACTTTTTTCAGGAAGGATACAGTACAAAGGGGGAACATAGAGGTATCGGCTTGTCTAGGGTAAAGCAGTTGGTTTCGAAAGTTCAAGCAGAGTTGATTGTAGGAAATTTGATGAAGAAAAAAAGGAATTGGGTCAGTTTTAAAGTGGTAATTCCAAAAATGTGAGGGCGAATAGCAAATAATGCTGTTTGCCCTCTTTGACTTTTACTCTTCAATTGGCATTGGGAATTTCGGTTCACCCCATAAAACAAGACTAACATAATCAAACCCAAGTTGCCAAGACCATTTTGTTAGTAGGTTTCGCATTTAGTTTCTCCTCCTTCTTAATAATTTTGCCAATAGCAGTTGGCATATATGTATGACAACGATCCAAACACCAATATTTAGATATCGGTTCATTGGAACAATACATATCAAAATTAAATAAGCAATGAGAATTAGTGTGGTGTTTCGTTTACTTTTTTGAATAAGTTTTTCAGTGGCAGGTGGGCGGTTGGCAGATACAACCGGCACAAGTTGATAACCTATCACGATGCTTATGATTAGGATGATTCCGGATATCAAATTTGAAAAAACAAAATTCATTCCTAAAACGATACTTCCAAACATTACGACAAAACTTACTATCAAACAACTCATGTAGTGCTTAAAATGTAACCCTCCACCGTTTGTTCTAAGAAGAATGAGCAATATCATAGTAAATAAAAATTCACTAAATAGGTGCAATCTTAGAGAGATGATTGAAAATAATAAAATTTTACTTCCTTCAGATATTATGCACTGGAGTAGGTATTTGACTAATTGATTTTTATATTCATTTGACATATTTTCAACGGTTGCTTGCGTATTGTTATTCATTTCCTAATCCTCATTTGTCATGTGATGAATGAAGTATATTAGGATAAAGACACAAAATAGGAATTATGTACTGAACTATAAGAAATAATGAATTTGATAAATTAAAATATAAACAAGCGAAATGAAATGGAAGTTAAGTTAAACAATCTAATAGTTTGGGACAAAAAAATGTTGTAATAGTGTTAGGGGAATAAGATTATCTTTAATGAAATGGTTTTTAGGTAATGTAAATGTGAATAATAGTTGGTTTTTCGCCTCTTTACATTGAGCTATCTTAAAAAGAGGAGTTGATACAAATGATAAACATATATAAAAATGCGGGGGAACGAATACTACTGACAAGAGTAATGAGAGGATATACAAGAGAAGTACTTGCTGAATTGGCTGAGATTTCCCCTAAGTTTCTATATGAAATCGAGACTGGGAAAAAGGGTTTTTCAGCGCAGGTTTTGCATAACTTATGCAAGTCGTTGAGTGTTAATTGCGACTACATATTAACAGGGAAGCAGGAGGTCTCTTATGACCAAAAACTGGTTATGATTTTGGAATTATTTAGTAAGGAAAAGACGGAGCAGATATCGAATATTTTAAAAGAGATATATGAACTAATAGGTTAGTAAGCATTATTTTAGTCGGAAAAGGTAGATAAAGGTCGAAAGTATGGGAAAAGTTTCCGGTCTGCTTTATCTTTGTTGATTTATATATCACAAAGGAGGAAACCGTTTATGGACCAAAAACTACAGGAATTGCTTTATTCCAAGGGAGTGTTTCGGCACTATCAGGGGTATGAATATTTTGTTCGTTCTGTTTATATGGTATTGGAAAACCCGGAACGTCTACAACATATGTATAAAGAACTTTATCTTCCGATTGCGTTGGAATACAATAAGGATGTGCGAACTGTAGAGAAAAATATCCGTAAAGTACGTGATGTATTTGTGAAGAATGGTGGTAAGAGTTTGTTGGCAGAAATGGGTGGGGGAACGTTTTGGGATGATAAGACGCCGTATCCGAAAGAAATGATCGAGATTTTTGCATTTTATTTGAAAGAACAGAAAGAGCAGAAAAAAAGATAAAAAGTATGAGATAATGTGATCTTTTTGAAGAGGTGGAATAAATATGTGTGCAAATAACGTCAATTTACCATTTGAAATACATCCTTTAGCGATATGTTATCATTATATGGCATTTCCATTAGGTATTATTCAAGCTCATGCTAGTGCTCAAAAGTTGGATATTACGCCCTGGATTATAGGAAAATACCTCAATTGCTCGTTTAACGAAAGTTCACCGATTCTCAAATATGGTATATGTTTATCAGATGTATGGGCAATGGAGGATAAGATATTATTACATCAAAATATCAATATGTTTAAATATATGTATTCAGTTTTTGACAGAGATATTATTGATGTTCTTAAAAGGGTTTTAAATGCTGGTTGTTATGTGTCTGGGGAGTATAATGAGAAGTATATTCCGGGTAAGAGCGCATATCAAAAGAGGGATTTTTTGCATGACTATATTATATACGGGTTTAATGATGAAAGCAGAACTTTTCATTCTGCGGGATTCCTTGATAATCAAAGGTATTTGCCTTTTGAGATTTCGTATGATAATTTTGCTCAGAGTTTGTTTAATAGTCCATCTGACAGGATTTGGTTTGATTTATGGCAATATAATGCTGATGTAGCCTTTACACATGATATAGGACGAATAACAGATGAATTACGAGGATATATGAATTCTACAACAAGCCATCATTTTCAAAGCAACCGCATTTATGGAATAGATGCGAATAGGAGGCTTAGAGAATTCTATGTAACTTGTATTAAAAACCATGAACATCCACATTTTGACATAAGATACTCGCGTGCCTTTATGGAACAGAAGTATTTTATTCATTTATGTGTTCGCTATTTGCATGATAACAATATAATTTGCATGGACAATTATGAATTGGAGCAATTAAAAGAAGTATATGATAAAGCTATGTTAGTGCATAGAATTGGAATGAAACTTAATCTTTCAAAAAATTACACGTTGATTGATAAAATTAGCGACATATTTAATTGGATTGAGAAAGTTGAGAGCATGATATTGCCTAAAGTAATAGCTCTTTTAGAACGTTATTCGAACACGTTGTAAAGTAGGTGTTCTCCTTAGTGATAATGGAGCGCACAGATAAATGTTGAAATTTGAATATTTACAATAATGGATAAGTTGTGATAAAATGAGACGAGGTTATTAATGCAAGGAGATAGCGTGTGAGGCACGTTTTGTTTTCTTGCATTTTTTGTTGCAATAGGGAATAACGGATAATTGATAGTTATCCAATGTTGAATAAAAATAAAGGGGGGATCGTTTTGAAAAATTCTCTTGTTTCCGTTATTATTCCGGTATATAACGGTGAAAAATACATTGCTCGTTGTATTAATTCAATTTTGAATCAGTCATATAAAGATTTAGAAATAATAATAGTAGATGATAATTCTAAAGATAAAAGTGCCGAAATAATATGTGAACACATGAAAAGAAGCAACAATATCAAATATATTAAAAACGAACATACAATAGGGCCAGCAGAAACCAGAAACAAAGGACTAATGTCTGCAAATTCAAAATATGTTTTATTTCTTGATTGTGATGATTGGCTTGATTTGAATTGCATAGAGAAAGCTATAGATAAATTTAATTCTGATGCTGATATAGACATTGTATTATGGGAGATAAAAACGGCTTTTGATTATAGTAGAATTTGTTCAAGATATGAATACCTATACAACAATATTCTAGATAGCGAGATGGCTTTAAATTTATTGTCTCATACTTTTGAAAATGAATTTTTTTTAAGTCCATTACTGGGATGCAAATTATTCAAAAAAAGTCTTCTTGTTAACCATAACATCGTCTTTCCTGATACCATATATGAAGACGACATGTTCACTTTTTTGGCATTTTTATACGCTCAAAAAGTTGCGTTAACTACGGGAAGTTGCTTATATTACTACCAACATTCAGAATCTCTCACGCACCATTTTACAGATAAGAATATTACAGATTTCTTCAAGACCTTTAAAGTTCTTTATACATACATAAATGATGAGCAAAAAGACGCTTACTATAAATATTTAAATAAATGTTTAATATCTATGCTCAACAGTCTGCATAATAATGTCCAAAACTCTAGCGAACAAAGCAGATATAAATCGATGATATTCTCTTACTTTTACAAGAACATAAATGTAGAAGAGTATTATACATACTCTTTTTCATTAACAATATAGATTGCGTTTACGCAATCTATATTGTATTATTTTGAACTAATAATTCAAAATATTTATCATCAAATTCCTGCAAAGCTTTTTGAGGATCAATTTTTATCAAAGCGTTTCGAAAATGTTTTAAGATAAAATAATCCTGATTTTTTATCACAGTCATTGCGTTCGTTTTCAGCCAATCTTGAATAGTATCCAAAGATTTTTTACTATGTATTTTTCCTAATGCTTCCACGATACTAGAAATTGTGTATTTGTTTTGTTCTCGTTTAAGTTGGGTTATCAAGTTGTCCTCCGCAATATAAAGCATCTTTTCCCCTGCTATATCGGCCATATGTTCACGAACATATTTGTTATCTGAAATAAGTGCATTAACAATATACTCATCAACCTTTTCCAAATCAGTTTTTAACAAAAAGGCCTCCAGTTTATATCTGTTCAAATCCACTTTTGTAGATTTAGAACGCTGAAAATATTCTATAATCCATTTGAGACTTATTTCATTTAATTTGGAATTCTCTGCCAGTTTTATTGCTAGATTTGTTTGGTATGGCAAAAGACCATTATCATATAAACTACCGTATTCTTTGTGATTTAAAAATTCATCGATAAATTTTTGGATTTCATCACTCCTGCAACAGGGCAATAGAAGTTCAAAAAAAAGTTTAAACAGGGTTGGTATGTAATCCTCAGAGTCTATTTTGTTCATTTCTTTTCTTAGGGTTTGATCATACTGCCATATTGCGTTAACTACTTCGGAGGACGGCGAGACTGCCAATGTAGCGTCTTCTAACAAAGAGGTATATACTAATATTTGTTCCTCTGAAAAAAGTTTTGAAAAATAATTAACAAAATCATCAATATCCTCAGGTTTAAGAAACTGTTTTGCTGACAACGCTCTTTTAAATGAATTTTTAAACTGATTTGCTTTCAGTCTCTTTAACACTTCAAAGGCAAGCGCCTTTAAATTGTTTTTGTCATATGGAATATATTGAAGATGCTGTATGTCAAAAGGTGTTTTGCTTGATTGTTCCTTGATTATAAACACGTTTTCAAAATCTTTGATAGTATGAGTAATTCCTAGTTCATAAAAGACATTAGCATTAGTTTCCGAAATATCAACAATTATATATTGTGATGTTGCGATACCATTTAATATTAAATTAATAATTGGAACAGATGCAGATAAGTTATTATCTACGCGCACACACTTATAACCTGAGTTTTCCATGTGCAACACTAGCGTATCGTACAGATTAGTGTATTCTGCCGAAAAAGGCATGGCAAAAAAGCATTGATTTTCACTCACAGATATTTTCATTTTATTGATTTGTTTTGGATAAAAAATATTTTTCATAGGCACCTCGTTAAATAATCATTTGTGTTTGACGTTGGATAACTATCAATTATCCGTTATTCAAACATTTTCGAATGCATCTGTACTTTGCGTGTGTTACACTAACGAAAAAAGGTCAGAGGTGTAAGGTTATGTACATGAAAGAAAAAGTAAGGCAATATTTAGAATATTGCGAGTTCAGACGAGCATTGGATCAAAAAACATTAAAGGCATATAGGATTGATTTGCGACAATTTTTTGAAGCAGTATCAAGCAAGGAGCCGAGTAAGGAGGAAATTGAAAAATATATTACAGAATTGCACAAGACATATAAGCAAAAAACAGTGAAAAGAAAAATCGCCAGCGTCAAAGCTTTTTATAATTATCTGGAAGAGGAGGAATTTATAGAGGAGAGTCCTTTTAGGAGGATTAAGGTGAAATTTAAAGAAACCATTGTTCTTCCACGAATTATTCCAAGAAATGAAATTGAGCAGTTGTTGAACTATATGTATTCTCATGGCGCCAAGAGTAATCATTTGGAGAAAAAGTATTGGTTGCGTGATATGGCAGTAGTAGAGGTATTCTTTGGGACAGGAGCCAGGGTATACGAGATTTCCAATATTGGTGCTGATTGCGTCGATTTAAATACTGGTTCAATAAGAATCATGGGAAAAGGCGGAAAAGAGAGATATGTGCAAATGGGGGATAGTTCGTTAGTCAAACTACTTCGGGAGTATTATGAGGAAAATAAAGATGCCATTAAGAAATGTGGTTACTTTTTTGTAAATAAAAGGGGCGTTAGGTATACGGAGCAATCGATACGTTTGATGATGAAAAAGTATTCGAAATTGGCAGGTATTGATCGGAATATTACGCCTCATATGTTCCGGCATTCGTTTGCTACATATTTGATTGAAGAGGGAGTAGATATTAGTTGTGTTAAAGAGATTCTTGGTCATAGTTCAGTAAAGACTACACAGATATATGTTCATGTGGCAATTGAAAAGCAGGCGGAGATTCTGCGAAACAAGCATCCAAGAAATCGAATGCAAATTATAAGGGCAGCTTGATATAAGCAAACATAATAGAGAGTGCGAGACCAGCAGTAGGTGGTCTTTTTGTTGTACGCAAATTTCAGCGTGGTGCAAGACCTTTTGCTGGAATTACAGAGTATCCGAATACGTTGGTGCAGGATGGGGCGTTGAGTATGGAGGATATAAAAAATATAATAGATTTTTTCAAAATGAATAAACTTTACAATGTTACTTGCTTTTGCTATGATATATAAACATTAATAGTGAGGAGATATACCATGACGAAAGAACAGCTAGCGTCTCTTGCCAAGGACGCGATGGAAAAGGCTTATAGTCCATATTCCGGTTACAAAGTAGGTGCTGCACTCTTATGTAAAGACGGCAGTGTCTACGCAGGGTGTAATGTGGAAAACGCGAGTTTTTCTGCAACCAACTGTGCAGAGAGAACTGCATTTTTTAAGGCAGTGAGTGATGGAAAGCGAGAATTCTCAGCAATTGCAATCTGTGGTGGTAAAGATGGCGTCATTGAAGGCAGGTTTCCGCCGTGTGGTGTCTGCAGACAGGTAATGAGAGAGTTTTGCGAAGATGATTTTGCAATCCATTTGCTTACAGAAAAAGGCGTAGAGACTTATACGTTGAGAGAATTATTGCCGGTTAGTTTTGCGCCTGATATGATAACAGAAAAATAGGGAGTAGGATGTTCCAAGTGAGTAATAGAACCTATATATGTATTGACCTAAAATCTTTTTATGCCTCCGTGGAGTGCCAAGAGCGAGGACTGGATGCTATGAAGACTAACCTCGTGGTGGCAGACCCGGAGCGTACGGATAAGACCATTTGTCTTGCTGTTTCGCCTGCAATGAAGGCACAGGGTGTACCGGGAAGATGCAGAGTATTCGAGATACCAAAGCACATTGAATATATTATGGCACCACCGCGCATGCAGCTCTATATTGACTATGCGGCGGAAATCTATGGCATTTACCTCAAGTACATTGCCAAAGAGGACATTCATGTCTATTCCATTGATGAAGTGTTTATGGATGTGACGAATTATCTGACCATGTACCAGATGACACCGAAGGAGCTTGGTGTTGCGATTATGGATGACATTTATAGACATACCGGAATCACGGCAACCTGTGGTATCGGAACCAACCTCTATTTAGCAAAGATAGCACTTGACATTACGGCAAAGCATGTGGAAGACTGTATCGGAGAATTGGATGAAGAAACGTATTGTAGAACGCTGTGGAATCACAGGCCGTTGACTGATTTTTGGCGTGTGGGAGCTGGCGTTGCCAGGAGACTTCAGAGCATTGGTATCTCCACAATGGGAGAGGTTGCACATGCAGATGAAGATATGCTATATAAACTGTTTGGTGTGGATGCAGAGCTTCTTCTAGACCATGCGTGGGGAAGAGAAACGACTCTTATGGAGGATATTAAGAATTATAAGTCGCAGTCGAATTCGATTAGTAGCGGACAGGTACTTGGATGTGACTGCGATTATGAGAATGGTAAACTGATTGTAAAAGAGATGGTCGATTTGCTTTGCCTGGAGTTGGTGGATAAAGGATTGGTGACGGACTCCATTACACTTCATATTGGATACAGCAAACATTTTGATAAGAAACCTGCACATGGTACGGCACGTATGACAGTAACTACGAGTTCAACAAAGCAGATTATGGGTTATGTGGTGGAACTCTATGAACGCATTATGGATAAGTCTATGCCGATTCGTCGCTTTACGGTAACCTTTAATAATGTCGTAGACGAGGCATACAAGCAATATGATTTGTTTACTAACATTGAGGATGTGGAGCGGGAACACCGTATGCAGAAGGCCATGCTGGATATTAAGGATAAGTTTGGAAAAAATGCAATTCTGAAAGGAATGAATCTTCAAGAAGGTGCAACTACCAGAGAACGAAACCGACAGATAGGAGGGCATAGAAGTGGTGAATAGACCGAAGATGAGTCGGGAGGACCGGGCAAAACAATTTATGCCGTTTGCGGCCCTCAAAGGATATCCGGAGGCACTACGTAAGAAGGAGAAAGTTGTGGTTCCGAGAGCGGAAGTGTCAGAGGAATATGCGGAGGTGCTGGATAGGAAACTCCGTAAGGTGAACAGGAATGATATTATAACGGTAATATATTTTCATAACGGAGAATATTTGAAAAAGACAGGGATGGTGTCGAGAATCGACGAGACAGCAAGAGTACTGAAGATAGTGAATACGAAAATTGGATTTGATGATATCTATGATATAGAGGGGTAGGCAATCTACCCCGCTTTTTATTTCTGATATTTCGTCATCATAGAAGATACCAGCTCTACAGTTTTATCAATCTGTTTTTGTTCCTGCTCAGACTTTCCCTGTTTCAGAATACTTAAAATCAATGTCATTTCTTCAGAAGAGAATCGGATACCTTTTTTGTTGGCGGACATAATAAGTGACATCAGTATCGGTGGCAAAGACTTGCTGCTTTTGCCCTCTACCTGTGCTGCAGCAGTTTTAATCAATTCGATTTTTAAAGGGTCCATGTTTTGGAGCATAGGGTTATTAATCCAGTCAATCATGCAATTCACCTTCTTTCTGCGGTCTTGTATTGTCATCCTGTGCAAACATACCCGCCATCATAGACATTGGGTCAAACTCTCCATCAGACATATTTTGCATTTCCTGCATCATGCTCATCATGCTCATCATATTCATCATCTGGTCAAAAGACTCTGCATCTGAGGGAGACATATAGGGCTTGATTGTATCAAAAATGTTCTCCGGCGAGCGTTCCTTTTGGCGCATGCCGCGAAAGAAGGAAAGTGTGTGCCGAAGTTCAAGAAATTTCACATACACAGCAAACATGCGTTGGTTTTGCGGAGGCAAAAACGGAATTACAAGTTTCATCATCTGTAATGATTGGCTTGATATGTATGCGTCAAAGGGCGTCATTTTGTGGGAAAAGTCATCGTTCATACTGCCTCCATAAATCTAACGTTGTAACAATATATGATGAAAACGACACAAATATGAAAAGCTTCCGCCGCGAAGGCAGAAGCTTTTCAGAGTTATGGACAGGGCACAAAGACCTGCCCGCTATTCAGTTCAAATTAGCAGCACATATCGTCGCATCCGCAACCGCATCCGCAACCATTTCCGCTTCTGCCAGAACCGAATCCGCCACAGAAGAAGAGTAAGATGATGATCCAGATACAGCTATCGTCGCATCCGCATCCACCACGGTTTCCGCCCCAGCTGTTGCCGCCGCAGAACAAAAGAAGTAAGATAATCCAGATACAAGAGTTGTTTCCGAAGCCAAATCCAGAACCACAACCACATCCTGATCTTTCGTTACGTTCGCAACCGCATCCACAGTTTGTTGCACTTAAATCGCTCATAATAAGCCTCCATGTGATTTTTATTTACACTTTAATCTTATGTCGGAAGGCTTATCCTTGTTACCAAATAATTTGTAATTAAATTTTATTTGGTGGATACGCCACACTGCGGAAACACAACACGTTTTCACAGTTGGCTCTGCACGCAATAGAAGAAAATACATATTCTAGTAAAAAAGGGACCTATTATTATATGAAGCGGGTTAAGAAAATAGTCCATTATCAGAATATATGGCGTGGAAAAGGGTGCACAGTGGCGGTTATGGACACGGGGGTGGCAGCGCATCCGGATTTGGACGGACATATAGGGGTGTATCGGGATTTTATAGGCGGACAGTTGGAAAAATATGATGACAATGGACATGGGACACACGTCTGCGGAATAATAGGTGGAAATAGAATCGGTATGGCGCCGGAGTGCAAAATGATTGTGCTAAAGGTCCTTGATGAGACGGGAAATGGAAGTGTAGGACACAGTATGCAGGCATTTCGTTGGATTTTGGAAAATCGGGAAAGATTCAATATCCGAGTAGTTAATATATCGATGGGAATGCCTCCGAAACAGAATGAGGAGGGGGCGCGTTATATTCTGGGCGCAGTCGACCTTCTCTGGGATATGGGAATTGTGGTGGTGGCGGCAGCGGGTAACCTTGGTCCAAAAGCGGGAAGCATTACCATTCCGGGGCTTCATAAGAAAATCATTACGGTGGGTTCTTATGACCATATTAAGTCGGGTCAGGGGTCTATATCCGAGAATATTTTAAAGCCGGATTTGGTGGCACCGGGGACACGCATTTTCTCATGCAATGCCAATTGGAAAGGAAATGCGGAACAACTCTATGTGGCAAAAAACGGAACTTCCATGTCCACACCGATTGTCACAGGCGCGATTGCACAGCTATTATCAAAGTATCCGGATATGCCGAATCACGAGGTGAAGCGGCGAGTCTTGAGTTGCTGTGATGATTTGAAGTTGCCAAGGATTCGGCAGGGGAGTGGGCTTTTGAACGTGGGTAAGTTGCTAAAATAAAATTTCTATCAGGTTGTCAAGAAAAAACACTTGACAACCTCTTTTTTATCCGTTATGATAGCAAAGGTGATAAAAATGGATGAGATTTTTAAGCAATCGTTGCTCTATGATTTTTATGGTGAATTATTAACAGAACACCAGAAAGAAATCTATGAACAATTCATCGTAGAAGATTTATCCCTGAGTGAAATCGCAAAGGATGCGGGAATCAGCAGACAGGGTGTACACGACTTGGTGAAGCGATGCGACAAGATATTAGAAGAATATGAAGCGAAGCTACACTTGGTTGAAAAGTTCCTTTCGATTAAGGAAAAGATACATCAGATAAATGAACTTTTAGAAGAAGCAAGAACAGATGAAAGTCAACTGATACAAGATGTCAGAAAGATTTCAGGAGAGATTATAGAGGAGTTATAGGATGGCATTTGATAGTTTGTCGGAAAAACTTCAGAATGTGTTCAAGAATCTTCGCAGTAAGGGTCGACTTACGGAGGATGATGTCAAAGCGGCACTGAAAGAAGTAAAGATGGCTCTCTTAGAAGCAGATGTTAACTTTAAAGTTGTAAAAGGATTCGTAAAAGACGTTCAGGAGCGTGCTATTGGGCAGGATGTAATGAACGGATTGAATCCGGGGCAGATGGTTATTAAGATTGTAAATGAAGAACTTGTAAAGCTTATGGGTTCTGAGACGACCGAGATTAAGCTCCAGCCGGGTCAAGCGACAACCGTCATCATGATGGCAGGTCTGCAGGGTGCCGGTAAGACAACGACAACCGCTAAGATTGCCGGTAAATTCAAATTAAAAGGAAAGAAACCATTACTGGTTGCATGTGACGTCTATCGTCCGGCTGCGATTAAGCAATTGCAGATTAACGGCGAGAAGCAGGGCGTCGAAGTGTTCTCCATGGGAGAGAATCACAAGCCGGCGAACATCGCGAAGGCAGCACTTGAGCATGCGGCGAAGAATGGACATAATATTGTAATCCTGGATACCGCAGGCCGTCTTCACATCGATGAAGATATGATGGCTGAACTTCAGGAGATTAAGGAAACTGTGGACGTACACCAGACAATCCTGGTTGTGGATGCAATGACCGGTCAGGATGCAGTCAACGTAGCAAACAGTTTCAATGAGAAGATAGGAATTGACGGAGTTATCGTTACCAAGCTTGACGGTGACACAAGAGGTGGTGCTGCGCTCTCTATTAAGGCAGTAACCGGAAGACCGATTCTCTATGTAGGTATGGGTGAAAAACTTTCCGATTTGGAACAGTTTTATCCAGATAGAATGGCCTCCCGAATCTTGGGAATGGGCGATGTCTTAAGCCTGATTGA
The DNA here is from genome assembly GCA_045630205.1 of Faecalimonas sp. Classification (GTDB taxonomy): domain Bacteria; phylum Bacillota; class Clostridia; order Lachnospirales; family Lachnospiraceae; genus Faecalimonas. The sequence goes on from JAZQSP010000070.1 coordinate 62,200, forward strand.
AAAAGCAGGCGAGGCTATCGACGAAGATGCGGCCAGAGAAATGACGAGAAAGATGAAGAAAGCTCAGTTTGACTTCGAGGATTATCTGATGAGTATGCAACAGATGAGGAAGATGGGCGGACTTTCAAGCGTCATGGGTATGATGCCTGGTCTTGGCATGATGGGAAATGCCAAAATCAAGGACGAAGACATGGATGCAGGCGAAAAGCAGATGGCAAGAATTGAGTCAATCATTTATTCAATGACATTGCAGGAACGCCGCAATCCGGATATTTTAAATCCATCAAGAAAACGCAGAATTGCAAAAGGTGCAGGTGTGGACATCAGCGAAGTGAATCGTCTTGTAAAACAGTTTGAACAGATGAAAAAGATGATGAAGCAGCTTCCTGGTATGATGGGTGGCAGAGGTGGTAAGAAAGGAAAATTACGATTTCCTTTTTAACACATAGATAAAACAAATAAAAAATATTGTGAGGTAAAGAAAAATGGCAGTAAAAATCAGATTAAGAAGAATGGGACAAAAGAAAGCTCCTTTCTACAGAATCATCGTAGCAGATTCACGTTCACCAAGAGATGGTAAATTCATCGAAGAAATCGGATACTATGATCCAACACAAGAACCAAGTGTAATCAAGGTTGACGAAGAAGCAGCTAAAAAATGGTTAAACAATGGTGCTCAACCTACAGAAATGGTTGGAAAAATTTTCAAAGTAGCAGGTATTGAGAAATAATCTGCTCCAATTTAAAGGAGGTACAGGTAATGCGTGAATTAGTTGAAGTAATCGCAAAAGCATTAGTTGATAATCCTGATGAAGTTGTTGTTACCGAAAAAGAAGAAGGAAAGACACTTGTACTTGAGGTAAAAGTGGCTGATTCTGATATGGGTAAAGTAATCGGCAAACAGGGAAGAATTGCAAAAGCAATCCGTTCCGTTGTAAAAGCTGCAGCAGCAAAGGAAGACAAAAAGGTAATCGTAGACATCGCTTAGGCGATGTCTATGTTTCACTTTATGTAAAAATGAGGAGTCGTATGGAAAAATTACTACAGGTGGGAGTTATTTCCTCCACACATGGCGTGCGCGGAGAAGTAAAAGTATTCCCGACAACCGATGATGTAAAAAGATTTAAAAAATTAAAGAAGGTAATCCTTGATACAGGAAGAGAACATTTGCCACTTGAGATTGAGTGTGTCAAGTTCTTTAAGCAATTTGCTATCTTAAAGTTCAAGGGAATCGACAATATTAACGACATTGAAAAATATAAAGGCAAAAGCCTTTTGGTAGATAGAGAGAATGCAGTGAAGCTTCGTAAGGATGAGTATTTCATTGCAGATATGATTGGTCTTACCGTATTTACGGACGATGGAGAAGAGTTTGGTAAGCTTAGAGACGTCCTTGAGACGGGGGCCAATGACGTCTATATCATTGACAGTTTGAAGCATGGCGAAGTATTGGTGCCGGCAATCAAACAGTGTATCTTAGATGTAGATATCGAAAATGGTAAGATGGTGATTCATCTCATGGAAGGGTTGGTGTAGTCTATGAATTTTCATATTTTAACACTGTTTCCGGAAATGGTGATGGATGGGCTAAGTGCAAGCATCATGGGACGTGCACAGAGTAAGGGGCTTCTCTCTGTAGAAGCGATTAATATCCGCGATTTTGCAGAGAACAAGCATAACCGCGTAGATGATTACACCTACGGCGGTGGTGCGGGAATGCTTATGCAGGCGGGACCTGTATATGGTTCGTATCAGTCTGTTGTAGAAAAGGCACAGAGTAAGCCACGTGTCATTTATCTGTCTCCGCAAGGGCAGACATTTTCCCAGGCGATGGCAGAAGAGTTTGCTAAAGAAGAGGAACTTATTTTCCTATGTGGTCACTATGAAGGAATCGACGAGCGTGTGCTGGAAGAGATTGTGACAGATTATGTCTCTATCGGAGATTATGTGCTGACAGGCGGAGAACTTCCGGCAATGGTGATGATAGATGCGATATCGCGATTGATTCCGGGAGTGCTTCACAACGATGTGTCAGCAGAATTTGAGAGCTTCCAGGATAATCTCTTGGAATATCCGCAGTACACAAGACCGGAGGAATGGAACGGCAAAAAAGTGCCGGAGATTCTTTTGTCAGGTCATCATGCAAATGTGGAGAAGTGGAGAAGAGAGCAGTCCATTATTCGTACGGCGCAGAGAAGGCCGGATTTATTAGAGAAGGCGGAACTTAGCGAAAAAGAAAAAGAATTGGCAAAAAAATACTTGCCAAATGAATGATAATGTGGTAAGATACTTGAGGTTGTGAGAAGAAAGAGATGGTCCTCTGGTACAAAATGTATTAAGAACGTCCAAAATATAAGGAGGTCACACACAATGAACGATATTATTAAGAAAATCGAAGCAGAACAATTAAAAGCAGAAGTACCTGCATTTAACGTTGGTGATACTGTTAAAGTATACGGTAAAATCAAAGAAGGAAACCGTGAAAGAATTCAGGTTTTCGAAGGTGTAGTACTTAAGAAACAAGGCGGCGGCGCTAGAGAAACATTTACAGTTAGAAAGAATTCTAACGGAATCGGCGTTGAAAAGACTTGGCCATTACACTCACCAAACGTAGAAAGAGTAGAAGTTATCCGCAGAGGTAAAGTAAGAAGAGCGAAACTTAACTACTTAAGAGGACGCGTTGGTAAGAGAGCTAAGGTTAAAGAATTAGTAAAATAGTAAATGCGAGAGGGACAACTACATATTCATAGTTGTTCCTTTTTGTTTTAGGTGGTAATTGATGGCGAAACTAACATTTGGGAAAACAAGAAGACGTGTGAACTATGATTTGCTCCGAGAGTGTATTATTTGGACATTTCAGATTGCAATTGTCTGTTTGCTGGCTTTCGTCTGTGTGTATTATTTTGGGCAACGCGCCGGTATGATTGGAGAGTCCATGAGTCCGGAGCTTAAAAATGGTAATATTACACTAATCAGTAAGGCTGCATACAGTATGGGAACGCCAAAACGCGGAGATGTTGTTGCATTCAAACCGAATGGCAATGAAAGTTCACATTATTATATTAAGCGTATCGTTGGACTTCCGGGTGAGACCATAGAGGTGGTTGAAGGGAAGATTGTTGTGAACGGACGCGAAATCAAAGAGAGATATGAAACCACAAAAATAGAAGACTTAGGGCTTCTGGCAGAACCGGTCAAACTCAAGAATAATGAATATTTTGTTCTTGGAGATGACAGGCAAAACAGTGAAGACAGCAGAAGTGCCGACATCGGTGCAGTGAAGCGCTCGGAAATCGGGGGCAAGGTTTGGTTCGTGGTATCGCTGGGCAAGACGTTCGGCTTTGTGAGATAAAGGAGAAGAATATGCATTTTCAATGGTATCCCGGTCATATGACAAAAGCAAAACGTATGATGCAGGAAAATATAAAATTGATAGATTTGGTAATTGAACTGGTGGATGCCAGAGTGCCGATGAGTAGCCGTAATCCGGATATTGATGAGCTTGGAAGGAATAAGGCTCGCCTCATTCTGCTGAACAAATCTGATTTGGCAGAGGAAAAACAGAATGACGCATGGGTGGAATATTTCAAGTCGAAGGGATTTTCTGTGGTGAAGGTGAATTCCAAAAAAGGCGGTGGAATCAAATCAATTCATGGAGTCATTCAGGAAGCATGTAAAGAGAAAATAGAGAGAGACCGCAAGAGAGGAATTCTGAACCGACCGGTTCGTGCAATGGTTGTTGGTATTCCAAATGTTGGTAAGTCTACATTTATCAATGCCCTTGCAGGTAAGGCATGTGCAAAGACAGGTAATAAGCCGGGTGTCACGAAAGGCAAACAGTGGATTCGACTGAATAAGAATGTAGAACTTCTTGATACGCCGGGAATTTTGTGGCCGAAGTTCGAAGACCAGACGGTTGGACTTCGTCTTGCATTTATAGGTTCTATCAAAGATGAGATTCTGAATACAGAGGAATTGGCAGCAGAGATGATTCAATTCTTAAAAAAATATTATGTTGGTGTTTTATCCGAAAAGTATGCTATAATAGAAGTTGACGATCCGTATCAGTGCCTTGCAGATATTGCAAAGAGCAGACATTGTCTGCTTCGAGGCAATGAGCTTGACATTGCAAAGGCAGCTACGCTTCTGATTGATGACTTCCGAGATGGACGATTGGGCAGAATTACGCTTGAGTTTCCGGGAGATTATGAATAAATGATTGGAAAGAAGGAATAGTATGGCTAGAAGATATCGATATGAATATCGAATGAGAAAAAAAGCCAGAGAACAGGCAAAAGCAGAGAGGCTTGCGAACCAGACAGATAAGGAGAAAGAACTGCGAGAGGCAATCGGATGGATTGTTTATATATTGATTGTTGTATGTGCAACCTATTTGATTGTGACCTACGTGGGACAGCGCACTAAGGTAAGCGGCGACTCAATGCAGGCAACTCTTCAAGATGGCGATAATCTGATAGTAGATAAGATTTCCTATCGTTTTCGCGACCCGAAGCGTTTTGAGATTATTGTGTTCCCGTATCGCTATGCGGAAGACACTTATTATATCAAGCGTATTATCGGACTTCCGGGTGAGACAGTACAGATTATTGACGGATATGTGTATATTGATGGAGAACAGTTGGATGAAAACTATGGCTTGGAGGTTATGAACAACGCAGGCAATGCGGCGGAGCCGATTACACTCGGCGAAGATGAGTATTTTGTATTAGGAGATAATCGTAATCGTAGTGCGGATAGCCGTGAATCCAATGTAGGTGTGTTACATAGAGATGAACTTATCGGAAGAGCTTGGGTGCGTATTTGGCCACTAAAGAGTATTGGAGTAGTTTCACATGAATAAGAGAGAACTCGAAAGAATAAAGAAACAGGAAGAGAAGTTGGAGGCAGAGAGGCGTCGAATGGAGGATATGTATATTTATGAACGTAAATATGCAGACTTTCAGTACATTTGCGGCATCGATGAAGTTGGAAGAGGACCGCTTGCGGGGCCAGTGGTTGCAGGTGCAGTGATACTGCCGAAGGACTGTGACATTCTGTATCTTAACGATTCTAAGAAACTGTCTGAAAAGAAGAGAGAAACTTTGTATGACGAGATTATGGAGAAGGCAGTTGCGACAGGTATCGGTATTGTCGGACCGAATGTAATCGATGAGATTAATATCTTGCAGGCTACTTACGAGGCAATGCGGATTGCTATTTCCAATCTGAAAGTTCGTCCGGACTTGCTTCTCAATGATGCAGTAACTATTCCGGAAGTTGATATCCGCCAGGTGCCGATTATTAAAGGGGATGCCAAGAGTGCATCAATCGCCGCGGCAAGCATTATTGCAAAGGTAACGAGAGATCGTTTGATGGTGCAATATGATGAAGTGCTTCCGGGCTATGGCTTTGCAAGCAATAAGGGTTATGGCTCAGCGGCGCATATACAGGCACTTAAGGATATGGGTGCGACACCAATACATAGACAGAGTTTTATTAAGAATTTTATTTAGTTTTATAAGATTATTGTGAGTTTTACGGTGTGGCGAGCATATTTTTGTTGCCACACCGTAAACTTGGCAACAGGACACATCAATAGAACAAAAAAGTACGGTGCAGAATGCTAACTTGTTCTATTAAGACGTAAATTAAGCAAGAGAGATGTAATGATAATATGCGGAACAAAAGAAGTATAGGCAGTAATTATGAAAAAATCGCAGGACAATATCTGGAAAAGCAGGGGTACCAGATTGTAGAATACAATTTTTACAGCAGGTTTGGCGAAATAGATATTATTGCAAGGCATCAGGGATATCTTGTCTTTGTGGAAGTAAAATACAGAGAGAATGACAAAAGCGGACACCCTTTGGAAGCGGTGTCTGCGTCCAAACAACGCACAATTTCAAAATGTGCGTTTTATTATTTACAGAAGCACAAAGTGCAAGAAGAATCTGTAAGGTTTGATGTGGTGGGAATTCTAGGTGACAGGATTCAAGTGATACAGAACGCTTTTGATTTTATTATGTAAGTGTGAGTTCATAAAAATACCAGTTGAATTTATAGAAAACGAATGGGATAATTATGCTAAAAACATAGGATAAAACGGAGGGAAGAACATATGCTATTAACAAAAGCAGTTGAAGGAGAAGAAGTGGTAGAGGAAGTTAGTAAATTAGCCGAGTATGTAGGAGGAAAAATACCGGGACTCATAGATTTTGCAATTGGCGTAGTATTGGCCTTGGTTGTATTTTTTATAGGTACAAAGCTAATTAAATGGATTAGAAAGTTAATTCGAATTTCTATGGAGAAAGGAAATGTAGATCAGGGTGTTCGTCAGTTTGTGGATTCCTTAGTGAAGTTTGCACTCTACGCAATCTTAATTTTCTCAATCGGAAGTAAATTCGGATTAGATACGACTTCCGTGGCTGCGGCATTGGCGTCCTGTGGTGTGGCTATTGGTTTGGCTTTGCAGGGAAGTCTCTCTAATTTCGCAGGTGGAGTTTTGATTCTAATGCTGAAGCCATTTGTTGTGGGCGACTACATTATTGAAGATAATAAAGGACGTGAAGGAACTGTAAAAGAGATTCAATTATTTTACACAAAACTTCTGACTGTAGATAATAAAACAGTTATCATTCCAAATGGTTCTTTGGCAAATACAAGTCTTACGAATGTTACGGCACAGGATAAGAGAAGATTGGATTTGTCTGTGGGAATCTCTTATGATGCTGATTTAAAGAAAGCAAAGCAGTTGATTGAAGAGTTGCTTCGCAAGGATGCAGAAGTGCTACAAAATGAAGACATCACTGTTTTTGTCGATGCGCTTGGTGACAGTTCAGTTGTTATAGGTGCACGAGGCTGGGTAAAGAAAGAGTCATACTGGACTGCGAAGTGGAGATTGACAGAAAACATCAAATTGATTTTAGATGAGAATGAAATTGAGATTCCATTTAATCAGGTTGTGGTGCATACAAAAATGAAAGAAGAGTAACAAAAAAGGTTATCCGCTTGGATAACCTTTTTTTAAGCCGAAAATGGGACTCGAACCCACGACCTACGCATTACGAATGCGTCGCTCTACCAACTGAGCCATTTCGGCAAGTGACATTTGCCACAAAGATTAGTATAATGGGAAAGTATTTGAAAGTCAAGCAAATTAGTTGACAAATAATACCTCAGTGTTAAAATTATATACATATTTATGTACTGGAAAGAAGGACTATGACATGATTCGCATGGAATTAGGAAAAAACAGCTACAACATAGAAATAGAGCGTGGCAATCTTGCCAAAGCGGGTGAACTCTTAAACTTAAAACGTAAAGTTATGATTATCACAGACGAAGGCGTTCCACGTGCTTACGCGGAGACAATTGTAAACCAAAGCAAGGAAGCATACATAAAGGTTGTTCCGCAGGGTGAAGGAAGCAAATCGCTTCAGACGGCAGAAGAAATTCTGACAGAGATGCTAGAGCATCAGTTCAGCCGTAAGGATTGTGTCGTTGCAGTTGGTGGCGGCGTTGTCGGAGACCTTGGTGGCTTTGTGGCATCACTTTATATGCGTGGTGTCGATTTTTATAATATTCCAACAACTGTGTTATCACAGGTGGATTCATCAATCGGCGGCAAGACGGCGGTGAACCTTGCCGGAATTAAAAATATCATAGGTGCATTTTATCAGCCGAAGACAGTGTTGATCGACCCGGATACGTTGAACAGCTTGCCGGAACGCCAGATTGTGAATGGTCTTATGGAAGCAATCAAGATGGGGGCAACCAGCGACAAGGAATTATTCGAACTGTTTTTAATGGATGACTGGAAGAAACATTTGGACCTGATTATAGAGAAGGCATTGTTAGTGAAGAAACATGTAGTGGAGCAGGATGAGAAGGAGAGCCATCTCCGCAAAATATTGAACTTCGGTCACACGATTGGACATGGATTCGAAAGCGCCGCACACGGAAGATATTTGCATGGGGAATGTGTGGCTCTTGGGATGTTATACATGAGCAGTGAGGAAGTGCAGGAGCAGCTTTGTGAGATTTATGAGAAACTGGGAGTTGAACTTCCGGAATTCTATACTTTTGACTTGGAAGAAGTAACAGAGGCAATTACTCACGATAAAAAGGCGAGCGGTCAGAATTGTTCTGTTGTATACGTTTCTGAGATTGGAAACGGTAGCATTGAAGAATGGAACATGGATGAAGTGCTTGGCAGATTGGAGTGTAACGAAGATGAAGAATATATTTGGTAACAGCATTACCGTGACCTTGTTCGGCGAGAGTCACGGGGAACAGATTGGCGCAGTGATTGACGGGTTGGCGCCGGGTGTGGAAGTGGATATGGAGTTTATCCGAAAACAGTTGGAGCTGCGGAAACCACACGGAAAAATCTCTACGCAGAGAGTGGAGGCAGACGAACCGCATATTGTGAGTGGCGTGTTTGAAGGCAAGACAACCGGTACCCCGCTTTGTATTCTGTTTGAAAATAATAATACGAAGAGTAAAGACTATTCAAAGACTAAAGACCTGATGCGACCGGGACATGCGGATTATACGGCACTCCAGAAATATCACGGTTTTGCGGATTATCGTGGTGGCGGACATTTTTCGGGTCGTATTACGACTCCGATTGTGGCTGCGGGAGCAATCTTAATAAAAGCGCTGCAGAAAAAAGGCATTTATATTGGAAGCCATATTCAGAAGTGCGGTCCGATTGAGGATAGAACATTTGAGGATTACAGTGCAGATATTGAAAAAGTAAATGAACTTATCTTCCCTGTGCTGGATGAACAGGCAGCAGAGAAGATGCATGACTATATGTTAGAAGCAGCAGGGGAAGGCGACAGTGTTGGTGGAATTCTGGAAACCGTTGTGACCGGTCTTCCGGCAGGTGTAGGTGAGCCTTGGTTTGATACGGTGGAGAGCATGCTGGCGCATGGACTCTTTAGCATTCCGGCTGTGAAAGGCGTAGAGTTTGGCGATGGTTTTGGTTTTGCGGACATGAAAGGGAGCGAGGCCAATGACGCATTTGAAGTGAAGGATGGCAAAGTGGTTACGAAGACAAACCACAACGGCGGAATCAACGGTGGCATTACAAACGGAATGCCAATTCGTTTCCAAACCGTTGTGAAACCTACCCCATCTATTTATAAAAAACAAGAGACAGTTAACATGGCAACGATGGAAAATGAAATGCTACAGATTGAGGGACGACACGACCCTGCAATTATTCATCGTGCACGCGTGGTTGTGGACAGCATGACGGCGATTGTGATAGCGGATATGCTGGCAGTGCGTTTCGGAACAGACTGGCTCTAAGGAGATGACAGAACATGAAAGTGACAATTACACCGAGCATAGCAAACGGTTGTGTGTTTGCACCACCATCAAAGAGTATGGCACATCGCATGTTGATGGGGGCAGGACTGGCAAAAGGGACATCGGTGGTAGAGAACATTGACCTCAGTGAAGATATCAAGGCTACACTCGGTATTCTGGAGACACTGGGAGCACAATATAAAATAGAAGAACATAAGGTAATTATGCGCGGAATTGGAGGCAAGTGCCATCACACGGATGAGAGGCTAAATAGCAACGAAAGCGGTAGTACCCTGCGATTTTTTATTCCTTTGGTACTTGCAAGTGGTGGCAAGTTTGAGTTTTTCGGCGCAAAGCGTTTATTTGAGCGTCCACTCGGAATATACGAAGAGATTTGTCAGGACCAGAGAATCCTGTTTAAAAAACATGAAACAGGATTAACAGTGGAAGGTCAATTGCAGGCAGGACATTTTAAAGTGCAGGGAAACATCAGCAGTCAGTTTATTACAGGACTTCTTTTTGCACTTCCATTATTAGAGGAAGACAGTGTGCTGGAAGTACTTCCGCCGGTTGAGAGCAAAGCATATATTGATATGACGTTGGAGGCACTTGAGACGTTTGGTGTTAAAGTGAAGCGGGAAGGAAATGTGTTTTATGTTACTGGCAATCAAATCTATCAGCCGAAAGATGTGACTGTGGAGGGCGACTACTCCAATGCGGCATTTTTAGATGCATTTAATTTGATTGGTGGAAATGTTATAGTAGGAGGTCTTCGAGAAGATTCACTTCAGGGAGACCACATTTATAAAACCTATTATGAGGTGTTAAAAGAAGAACATCCGGTGATAGATATTGCAGAATGTCCGGATCTCGGGCCGATTCTGATGGGAATGGCGGCAACAGGTAACGGTGCAAAGTTTATCGGGACAAGACGACTTCGAATCAAGGAAAGTGACCGCGGTGCTGTCATGGCGGAGGAACTTGCGAAATTCGGCATTCGGGTGGATGTGATGGAAAATGAGATTGTGGTGCATAAGGGTGTGCTTGCAACTCCAAGTGAACCTCTCAATAGTCACAATGACCATCGTATTGCAATGACTATGGCAACTTTGTGTTCAGTAACAGGTGGAACCGTTGAGGGAGCCGAGGCGGTTAGAAAGAGTTTTCCAAACTATTATGATGAGATTGAAGAATTGGGAATTCAAGTGACGAGAGAAGAATAGACAGGGGGAAGGTTAAGATGAATTGTGAATTCAAGAGAAAGTTACCTATACCAAAGAAAGTAAAAGCAATGTATCCTGTGACAGACAGGATGCGTGAGGATTTTGAAAAACGCGATGTGGAGATAAAAAAGGTATTGTCTGGGCAGAGCGATAAGTTTTTGTTGATTATTGGACCTTGTTCTGCAGATTATGAAGAGGCGGTTATGGATTATATTGACAGACTGCGTCCGGTGCAGGAAAAGGTGGAAGATAAGATTATTATTATTCCTAGAATCTACACCAATAAACCGAGAACAACAGGCGCAGGTTATAAGGGTATGCTACATCAGCCGGACCCTCTTCATGATGAAGATATGCTGGCAGGTCTTACGAAGATTCGCAAGGTTCATATGAGAGCCCTTGCAGAGACAGGTTTTTCCTGTGCAGATGAAATGTTATATCCGGAGAACTATAGATATTTGTCTGATTTGTTGGCATATGTAGCAGTCGGTGCACGTTCCGTAGAGAATCAACAGCACCGCCTCACTGCCAGTGCGATTGATGTGCCGGTAGGCATGAAAAATCCAACAAGTGGTGATTTGTCGATTATGATGAATTCTATTACAGCGGCACAAAGTTCTCATACTTTTATCTACAGAGGTTGGGAAGTAGAGAGCACCGGTAATCCATATGCGCATGCAATTCTGCGTGGTGGTATGAATGCACAAGGCGAGAATATTGCTAATTATCACTATGAGGATTTGATGAAGGTATATGAACATTATCAGGAGAAGAATCTGAAAAATATGGGTGTGGTAATTGATGCAAACCATGCGAATTCCAATAAGAAATATATGGAGCAGATTCGTATCAGCAAGGATGTACTTCATAGCCGGCGTGTCAATAACGATATTCGTTCGCTTGTAAAGGGTCTTATGATTGAGAGTTACATTGTGGACGGCGCGCAGTCGGCAGAGTGCGGAATATATGGACAGTCGATTACAGATCCATGTCTTGGTTGGGAGAAGACAGAACGCTTAATTTATGAATTGGCGGAGGAATTATAAAAAGGAGTTTATATGAAAAGACTCGTTTCGTTTATTATAACATTTGTATTTTTTTGCGTGATATTCTGTTTTGTATCATTTTCAGAGCATCAAAATGTTACGCATGAAAGCGATATATCCAATGTGGCGGAGCAGGATGTGCAGGAAAAATTCGTGCATGAGCCTGTTGCAGAGCAGAACTATTATCAGTATCAGGCACTGAATGATTTGGAAAAAACACTTTATAACGAACTGAATCGTGCTGTGAAAAAATTTGATGATAGTGTTGAACTATATAGTTATAATTGCTCAGGGGATATGATAGTGAAGATATACGCTGCACTGATGGCAGATTATCCACAGTATTTCTTTTTGACGAAGAATTGTTCATATTCGTATGACTCAAACAAACAGTGCGTGAGGAAAGTCCTGTTAATGTATACGGACGGAACTACGACGGATCAATATGGTGAATACGGGGAAAGGACGATTACGGCAGATCGTAATGTGATTACAAACAAAATAAATACTTTTGAAGCGGAGATTTCTGAGTTTGTAACAAGTATTCCTACAAACAGTTCTGATTTCAAAAAAGAGAAATTGATATATGAATTTATTCAAAGTCATGTTGCATATGATATGCAAGCAGCTTCTTTAGTAAATACTCCGACAGGAATACAGGTGCCTCATGCATATGATGTATATGGGGCGATGTGCGACAAAAATGCGGTATGTGAAGGCTATGCAAAGTTGTTTCAATACCTTTGTTATTGCGTAGGAATTAATTCGACGGTAGTACTTGGAAGTTCATCCGGGGAACCACATATGTGGAATTGTGTTGAGATAGACAATAAATGGTATATGCTCGATGTGACATGGGATGATTGTGGAAAAGACAATTTGTATTGTTATAGGTATTTTAATCTGACAGAAAAGCAAATGAGTGAGAATCATTCTGCAGATACTTATGTGCTTAAGGTGCCGAGTTGTGTTTCTGAAATAGATTAGAGACAGGAAGATTATGTAGAGCAGTTGAGGGAAACCGTAGCTGCTCTAATAATTTTTATATATGTACTAAAATGGTATGAACGAAACAAGAATTGCCAAAATAACGGCAGGAAGCATATTTGCCACACGAATTTTCTTGCCCCACACAAGATTGACACCCACACAGAAAATCAAAATTGAGCCGATCATAGACAAATTTGATAGAGCTTCCTGTGTCATAATTGGACTTACGAAACGCGCAAGTAACGTAATGGAACCTTGTAAAATTCCAACCGGGATAGCGGAGAAAATACACCCTTTTCCCATAGCACATGTCATGACCATAATAATGATGAGGTCAAGGACTGCTTTCGTTGCAAGTATGGAAAAATCGCCGGTCATTCCGTCTTCAATCGCACCGACAATTGCCATTGCTCCGATACATACGGTTAAAGATGCTACAACAAATGCTTCAATAAAACGGCTGTCCTTTGCATTCCCGGTTTTACATTTCAGCCATTCACCAAAACGCTCAAACAGATTTTCAATATTAAGTATCTCACCAATCAGTGTTCCTAAAGCGAGACAACTGACAATCAGAAGACTGCCCCTGCTGACAAGAGTATTCTGTTCGATACGAAGCATGGATTCCAATGCACCTGCTATGGCTATAAATATCGTGGAGATACCGCAGGCCTTTGTCAAAGAATTCTGCATGTCCTCTTTGAGAAAACGTCCAAATAATAATCCCAGTATGCCGCCTGCAAGGATGGCGGCGCAGTTGATGATAGTTCCCAAACCAATCATAATAAAACTCACTTTCATACAAAGATATTTGTATCCTAGCTTATATGATGGGATGTGTCAAGTTTTGATGTGAAGTATGTACAGCAGTTGCAGTAGATCCACAACCGCTTTTTGTAGTATCTAAAAATATTTCTGATATAATTTCTCCACTAGATTTATCAATGCATACAATCCCATCGCAAGCACACAAAGTATCACAATCGACATGAGTAGCCAATCCATCTTAAATACCTGACTAGAGTATATAATCAGATATCCAAGTCCATTTCTGGCCGCCAGGAATTCTCCAATTACCACACCAACCAAACATAATCCGATATTGACCTTCATATTGCTGACAATCGCAGGAATGCAGCTTGGTATAACCACCTTTGTAAGTGCCTGATATTTGGTGCCGCGAAGGGTGTAGATGAGCTTGATTTTTTCAGGATCCACCTCGCGAAAACTCGTTGACATACTCATAATGCTTCCGAAGATTGCCACAGACATACCTGCCACGATGATTGTCTTAGGGGTTGCACCGAGCCATACAATGAGGAGTGGTGCGAGAGCAGATTTTGGAAGACTGTTGAGTACTACAAGGAATGGCTCCGTAATCTCCAACAGTTTCTTGCTAAACCACAGCAGGGTGGCTATAAGAATACTGAAGATAGTTACGAGTATAAAACTAACCAAAGTTTCATATAGTGTAATTCCAATGTGTAAAAAGATACTTTTGTCCATTACCATACCCCAGAAGCAGAGCAGTACTTTACTTGGGCTACTGAAGATAAAGGAGTCGATGATACCAAAGTATGCAGTCAGCTCCCAAAGGAGTACAAAGGCCACAAACACAAAGATGCGAGTGAAGCGCACGAAGTTTTTGTGCTGTTTTTGCTTCTTTAAAAATAACAGTTGATTCTTTGAAGGGTTATTCATGCACATTCAACTCCTTCCAGATAGCGTGAAAATATTCATTGAATTCCGGTGTGTTTCGGCGGAGCAGAGGTGTGTTTTTGTCTTCCGGAAAATGGATTGGCACAATCGTTTTTACAGAACCGGGACGCTTCGTGAGAACAATCACATGGTCTCCGAGACTGATGGCTTCTGCGAGGTCGTGGGTAACGAGAATAGCAGTTCTCTTCTCCTTGTGGATAATCTGGCCGATATCATCTGCGACCGCGAGACGTGTCTGGTAATCCAATGCGGAAAATGGTTCATCAAGAAGTAGTAAATCAGGCTCCAAAATTAAAGTTCGGATTAGTGCAACGCGCTGTCGCATACCGCCAGAGAGCTCTGAAGGTTTAGCATTTGCAAATTGTTCTAATCCGTATTGCTTCAATAATCCATAAGCTTTTTCCTTGGTGTCTGCGGTGACACTGTGTTGGACTTCAAGGCCGAGAATGATGTTGCGATAGACACTTCGCCATTCCAACAGGTGGTCTTTTTGCAGCATATATCCAATATGATTTCCAACCAGGTTCACCGTTCCACTTTCGGGAGGAATGAGACCGGAAATAATCGAAAGCAACGTAGATTTACCGCAACCGGAAGGACCGACGATGCTCACAAAGTCACCTTGCTTTAGTGAGAAGGAAAGATGAGAGAGAGCAAGCGTTTCTCCCTCCATACCATGATATGCATGGCTGATATCCTGAAGTTCTAAGATGTTTCCCATGACACACCTCCTTTGAAATATATTACATTTTATGTGAAAATGTGGAATCGGTGCTTGAATGAATGCGAAGAAAAGGTTATAATGCTTAGATAGAATTTTTATGGAGAGATTTTATGAATTACCAAAAAGAATTGGATAAATTAATAGAGAGACTCTCAAAAGATGGAGAGGTACCGAAACTCTTATTACACAGTTGTTGCGCACCGTGCAGCAGTTATGTATTGGACTACTTGTCAAATCATTTTGAGATTACCGTGTTCTATTACAATCCGAATATTTTTCCGGAGAATGAATATACCAAGCGCATTTTGGAGCAACAGACATTAATCAGCGATATGAGAGTGAAGCATCCGGTTTCATTCTTGGCAGGGAACTATGACAGAGACCGGTTCTTTCAGATTGCTGAGGGGTTAGAGCATCTTCGTGAGGGAGGAGAACGTTGTTTCAAATGTTATGAACTTCGCTTAGAGGAAGCGGCAAAGATTGCAAGGGATGCAGGATTTGATTACTTCACAACGACGCTCAGCATCAGCCCATTAAAGAATGCGGACAAGTTAAATGAGATTGGTACAAAATTAGCAGACAAATACGGAGTGCAGTATCTGCAGTCCGATTTTAAAAAGAAGAACGGTTATAAGCGTTCGATAGAATTATCTAATGAGTACGGACTCTACAGACAGGATTACTGTGGTTGCGAGTATTCATTCAGAGACAGACAAAAACAGAAAGAAGGAAGATAAGTATGGCACAGCTTTGGGGTGGAAGATTTACAAAAGAAACAGATCAATTGGTTTATAACTTTAATGCGTCAATTTCGTTTGACCAAAAGTTTTATGAGCAGGATATCCGAGGAAGTATCGCACATGTAACGATGCTTGCTGAGCAGGGAATTCTGACAGAGGACGAGAAGGAGCAGATTGTGGATGGGCTTCAAGGCATCTTGAAGGATGTTCAGGAAGGCACTCTTGAGATTTCAGATAAATACGAAGACATTCATAGTTTTGTGGAGGCAACGCTGATCGACCGTATCGGCGAGGCGGGCAAGAAGTTACATACCGGAAGAAGCCGTAACGACCAGGTTGCATTGGATATGAAACTCTACACAAGAGATGAGATTGATGCGTTGGACGAGCTTTTAAAAGAACTCTTGAAAGTATTGCTTCAGATTATGAAAGACAACACGGAAGTCTTTATGCCGGGATTCACGCATTTGCAAAAGGCTCAGCCGATTACATTGGCGCATCACATGGGAGCTTATTTTGAAATGTTCAACAGAGACCGCTCACGTCTCAACGACATTTATGATCGTATGAATTATTGTCCGCTGGGTTCAGGAGCTTTGGCTGGAACTACATATCCGTTAGACCGTAACTTAACAGCAGAATTACTTGGCTTCTACGGTCCGACCTTAAACAGTATGGATTCGGTTGCAGACAGAGATTACTTGATTGAACTACTTTCTGCAATGGCAACAATTATGATGCATTTGAGCAGATTTTCAGAAGAGGTGATTATCTGGAATTCCAATGAGTATCGCTTTGTGGAAATCGATGATGCTTACAGTACAGGAAGCAGTATCATGCCACAGAAAAAGAATCCGGATATCGCAGAATTGGTTCGCGGTAAGACGGGACGTGTATACGGAGCGCTGATGTCACTTTTAACAACGATGAAGGGCATTCCACTTGCTTATAATAAGGATATGCAGGAGGACAAGGAGTTCGTATTTGATGCAATTGATACAACGAAGGGTTGCCTTGCGTTATTTACAGGTATGCTCCGCACGATGCACTTTAATAAAGAAGTAATGGAAAATAGTGCGAAGAATGGCTTTACGAATGCGACAGATGCAGCAGACTATCTTGTGAATCACGGTGTTGCGTTCCGTGATGCGCATGGCATTGTAGGACAGCTTGTTCTTTATTGCATTGAAAAGGATATAGCGTTGGACGACATGACGCTGGAAGAATACAAGGCAATTTCACCGGTGTTCGAGGAAGACATTTACGAGGCAATCAGCATGAAGACTTGTGTGGATAAACGTACCACAATCGGTGCACCGAGTAAGGAAGCAATGGAAAAAGTCATTAAAATTTATGAAAATTACTTGCATTAATTTGGAAAAAGGTTTAGTATCTTTGAAATAGACAACTAAGAGAGAAGAGGGATTACAATGGATAAGAAATTGAGAGTAGGTATTTTAGGAGCAACCGGTATGGTTGGACAGCGTTTTATCGCACTTTTGGAGAATCACCCTTGGTATGAGGTGGTAACAGTAGCAGCAAGCCCGCGCTCAGCAGGTAAGACATATGAAGAGGCAGTTGGCGGCCGTTGGAAAATGGACACACCAATGCCGGAAGGAGTTAAGAACTTAATCGTTGCAAATGTAAACGAAGTGGAAAAAGTAGCGTCAAGCGTAGACTTCGTATTCAGTGCAGTAGATATGACAAAAGATGAGATTCGAGCAATCGAAGATGCTTATGCGAAGACAGAGACACCGGTTGTTTCCAATAACAGTGCACATCGTTGGACAAAGGACGTTCCGATGGTAGTGCCGGAGATTAATCCGGAGCATTTTGATGTTATTGAAGCACAGAAGAAACGTCTCGGAACAACAAAAGGTTTCGTAGCAGTAAAGCCAAACTGTTCCATTCAGAGCTACGCACCGGTACTTACAGCTTGGAAAGAATTCGAGCCAACAGAAGTTGTGGCAACTACATATCAGGCAATTTCGGGTGCAGGTAAGACCTTTAAAGATTGGCCGGAGATGGTGGAGAATATCATCCCATACATCGGTGGAGAAGAGGAAAAGAGTGAGCAGGAACCACTTCGCATCTGGGGTAAGGTTGTTGACGGTGAAATCGTGAAGGCAGAAGGTCCGGTTATCACAACACAATGTATCCGTGTTCCTGTTTTAAACGGACATACAGCAGCTGTGTTTGTAAAATTCGCAAAGAAACCTACAAAAGAACAGCTCATCGACAGAATCGTGAACTTCAAAGGACTTCCACAGGAATTAGAACTTCCAAGTGCTCCAAAACAGTTTATTCAGTACTTAGAAGAAGACAATCGTCCACAGGTTCAGTTGGATGTGAATTACGAAAACGGAATGGGCGTATCTGTCGGACGTATTCGTGAAGACAGCGTATATGATTTCAAATTCGTTGGACTTTCACACAACACAGTTCGTGGTGCTGCAGGTGGAGCAATCCTTTGTGCAGAAACATTGACAGCAAAGGGATATATTCAGGCAAAATAAGATTTTGATAGGAAAGGCGTAATGTATTTGGGTTCTATGCCAAATACAAGGGTGTGCGCGCAAAGCAGGCATTCCGAGTGACAATTTCAAAATATTTATAGAGAATACGCTTCGGCGTATTCTTTTCTATTACCAGAGCAGTGTAAGGGGACTTAGTGTTTCTTGAATCCCGATTCACATAAAAGTCGCTTGCTAAAAGTATGTTTGAGAAACCATGCGCTCTGTGTCTGTAATATATGCTCGACAACTGTGCGAGAGATTCTGGAAAAGACTAGGCAACTGCGGCCAGAGATGATATAAGGGTGGCTGTTAC
>JAZQSP010000071.1:0-1205 GCA_045630205.1 Faecalimonas sp.
CCACAATGAATAAACAAAATATGGTTAAAATACACTCAATTTCACAAAAAAACTCTTGGGTGAGCAAAATGAGACACTTTTTTTCACTTCGCCCAATATTTACGCGGGTCAAACGCGATTTAATACTGTCTCATTTTGCTCGCCCGGAGTGTCTCATTTTGCTCGCTCGCTAACATACCATCCAAGACACCTCCATTTTACTACGCGCTGAAGATTATAGAAGCCCCTATCTTTGTCAAAAGTTAAGTATATTAAGAAAATCTAAGACGCAACGCAACTTTTATCGACTCGAGAGCAATTCCTGGCGATATCTTCGAATAACCCATTAGACGATCTGTAAAAACAATTGGCAACTCAACTATTTTTTCCTTCGCATCGCTTTTTAGGGTAAGTTTTGTATATTGATGAGAATGGATATGTAATTGTAGGTGTTATACTTCGTAGGGCCTGGAGTTTACCCATTTTTTGAACGCGAAAGTGCATTTCACCCTGATAAATAAAGGGTGAAGTGTATTTTACGAAGTGTATTTTATGGTTTTACATTTATGAAAGGTTATCCGTAGTCGACTTCAAAGAATTCTAAGAAGCCTGGTAGCATGGGAGCGTCCGCCGTTGAAGCATCAGGTGTATTTGTTTGTGCGAAAGTTCTTATCCATTTGCCGAACCTTGTGAACGCACGTTTGATTCCCTCTGCGATGGAATAAGCAGCGAACTCCGGGATTTGCCCCATCCGTTTACTCAAGTATTTAAGATGTTCTGCTAGTATCTCGTGTTTGACATTTCGTCCAATCCATACGGTTGCGAAATACGCTGAAACGAGAACGAGCGCTGCCATGTTGCGAATGCTGGCATATGACATGACGCGGATATTCTCAAAGCCGTACGACTGTTTGATGAAGCGAATCGTCTCTTCTATTCTCCAGCGGCTTAAATATCCTTGCACAACACGCCACTGAGATTTGAAGGAGCCGTCTATCGGAAGTGATGTTATGAGCATCATTGGATCTTTCCCGAAACCTTTGACGACCACAAGGTGCAATTCTTTGTCAGGATGCATCGGCAGCCTGATAGGCATGGCTCCAAAGGAAATTGGAACATTGCATTCCTTGCCGTGCGAGTCGAATGTGACATGGTGGGAATGGCGCATGATGCATTCTCTGGCAAGGTCGTGTACATAGTGCATTCCTTTCCACGATATGACGCTT
>JAZQSP010000072.1:0-1330 GCA_045630205.1 Faecalimonas sp.
CGAAATTCGGCAACACTGTTGACAAAATTCAAAAAATGGCCTCAGTGATGCTCCAATCAACATTGTTGAAAAGTTGATAAATTTTTCTTCGAAATCCTTTTTTCAGTCCAACATTAATTCCTAAATTTGACGTGGATCGAGCATCCAAAATTCTAATGAGAAAATCCATCAACATCATCAAAAATGTCGTACGTGAACGAATACATACAAACGTTCGCGGGGGAGGCTGCCCTCTCCCTACTCCGGTGTATGGCAGTCGCTAACGGCAATAACTCATTAGATTCCATTACTTTAACTCAATCTGAGGCAACAAGGTACATAGTCATGTATCAGGAAAACCCGGCCATCGAAACCTATCACAACTGGAAGGAACTCAGAGAAGAAATCTACACTACAATTCGCAGCTACAGAACGGACACAACCAGTCTCCGAAGATACATCTGTCGTATGCTCATGGATGTCCGCCTACCAGCTGCATACTACCATTGCTCTGAAAGGACAGACCAGAATTCTCAGGAGATAAATGCTTTCTTTGCCTGCATCATGAACTGTCTTCAGAAAGCACACTCGATGCTTGAAGCAGTAGGCTATCTGAAACTCCCATTAGGTGACTACAACAGAAAATGGGACAAAAAGAGTTTCCACGACATACGCACTATCGGCCTTGCACTTGAACGCCTCGGCAACATCATTCAAGGCTGTCTCTACGAAAACGACATAACAACCCCCGTATTCGACTACCAAAGTCAATGCGGGGTTAAACTTGTTGAGACAATTACGATAGACTCACTGGTAGAAGCGATGGATTGGACTCAGACCATGGCTCATAATTTCATGGACGTAGCAGACTCAAAGAAGATCATCGCACCATTAAGCACCATTCCAGAACTTGCTCAAGCTAAAAAGGATCTTCAGATTGACGACAAAGGACACCTTCTCGTATCCAACCGTGCATTTGTCATGTACTGCTATGAACATCGTTTCTTCCTCCCACTCAACAAGAAAGACTGGAAGAAGATTGATGGTATGTTAACATCCGATCAAGGAAAGACCCTTTCTGCAGGAGACCTAGCCAAGGTCGCTCACCAGTTAAACAAAGAATTCTATTTCGACAAAGCAATCCGCTACGGAAAATAAATCCACACAAAATCAAACATTTAGATATTTATATCACCTTAGCACCATTGGCCCACCACCAATGGTGCTAATGGTATGAATCGCCATAGACTCTACCTTACTTTGCAAGTACGATACGAACAGGCGAAGTGGTATCACCTGTCCGGAAGTCGCCCGACCAGCAAGAATGCTTACCACCACACAAGCTGGTCAC
>JAZQSP010000073.1:0-2975 GCA_045630205.1 Faecalimonas sp.
TAATATTGTCTATAATACAAAAGATAATATTAAAGATAATGTTGTGACTCCTCCATCATTCGAACAAGTGAAGGAAAAGATATTGCCGATCTTTTTCTTTAAAAACAATTGCAGTCCGCTAATTGAAGCTCAAAAGTTCTACGATCATTACAAAGAAAAAGGATGGAAACTCGGAGGCGGAGAAATTCTTGATAACGATGAAGGAATAAAACGAGCTGCTAGAAGTTGGAAAGTCAAAAATCAGATCAAAACTCCTTTTCCGACGCAGTTTATGAAGGCTTGGGAAGAAATCTACAACAAAGCAAAGCCGTCATTGAAGGATGCCATGATTCGCATATCCATACCTGCAAAGACAGACAGTTGCATCACAGTAATATGCAATCAAGAGCTGGCGCAGTGGTTAAACTCCCCCGATACAAGAGAGATGGTAAAGCTGATCATGCGGATACATTGCGGAGAAAAGCAGAGTTTCAGGTTCCTAAAAAGAGAAGAAAAAGGTGTACAATAAACGAACGAAGTGAGTAAAGCGAGTTTGTGTTTTGGGTTAACCAAAACCTGCCTTTCAGGCAGAGTAGCTCTCAAGTTCGCAAAGGTTAGTTATGGAAAGTAGTAAGAAAAATAAAGGAGGCAGACCACCACTTCCCGAAAACGAAAAGCGCAGCCATTCTATCGGCACAAAGGTGAACGATATGGAATTTAAGATTATAAATGCCAAAATCGAGGATTTCAAGATGACCATATATGAATATCTGAGGAAAGCTTTAATAGACTGCAAAATCTCAGCAAAGAAATACGAAGAGTGTATAAAGGTCGTGAATGAATTTTCCCACTCCGACCTTATGCGTCTGTGCATCATTAAGTCAGTAGTTCACCCTCGAATAACACTCGAAGAGATAAAGCTCTACAAGGAACTAAGCACTAACTTAAGAAATTATGGAATAAACATCAGGCCGATTGCCATCCAAGCAAACATGCAGACAGGAAACTGCATAGATTATGTTCAAACAATGAACGAAGAACTTAACAAGATTAAAGAACTGAGGATAGAATTTCAAAACAAGCTGAAGCAATGATGGTAAAGATAACAAGCGGAGCAAGTTTTGGCGGAGCGATCAAATATGATGAAGGATTGCTCGGCAAAGAACAGATCTATGAGACGATCGGGTATTATGGGACTGACATGGAGTTCGACACATGGGGACGCATGACCCCAAACTTACAAGACATAACAGACAGCTTTGAGATGCAGGCCGCTCTGAATCCAAAAGTCTCACAACCAGTCAAGCACTTTGCGATCAGCTGGCCGCCAGAAGATGCAGAAAGATTGACCAACGAGGTCATGATGGAAGCCGTACGACAATATCTCAACGAAATGGGATATGATAATACTCAGTACCTGGTAACTCGACACCTCGGAACCGATAACCCTCATTGCCACGTAGTAGCTAATGCCGTAGACAACAACGGCAAGAAGATAAGCGACTACATGGAACGCAAGCGCAATGCTGAGGTATGCAAGAAAATCACCAATGAAATGGGATTCTCTTGGGGAAGCCATAAATCTGCAAAACAAAGCGAGATTCCGACCGACTGCAGGCAACGCACGTACGAAGCGGCCCGTTATGAAATCTCCAGAGATATTGCCAGTGCAATACCAGAAGTCAAAAACATCAAGGAGCTTCCTGTCGTACTCATGGCCAAATACGGAGTAACCACAGAACTCAAGTTAGACAATAACGGATCACCATGTGGCATATCATTCTCAAAACAGATAAAAGACAGCACAGGAAAGACCATAACCTGCAAATTCAGCGGAAGCAAGATTGACAGGCAGTACAGCTGCAAAAACCTGGAACGTATCATCAAAATCTGGCATAACTTCCCACAGCTGCGAAAGGATGCTAAAAACATTCTTGACCTACACGCAAAGATTAAGGACACCCATAGAATTCCACCAAGAGTGGAACATCAATGCGAACAGTTGAAAAAACAGATGTCCAGACTTTGGAAAGAGGAGAAAAAATTACAGAAGAACCTCCCGGCAAATATAGCAAAGGGAGCTTTAGCGGTCATGCTAGCAATCGGTTTCAGCACACCTCTCACAACGCTAGTCACAGCACTAACTGCATCCTTGGTAATTGCATATCAAGACAACAAACTATCACGGATTCAAAATCAGAAGGCAAACATTGCTCAAGACATAAAGAGTATCAAACAGACCTTCAGACCTGAGCCGGAAAGACATGAGGAAAACCGACCAAGTCAAAAACTTGGATTTAAATTGAGTTTATAATGGCAAAGAAAAAAGTAAAGACAGAAACAACAGCTGAGGCATATCTGGTAGAAGTCATCGACCCCATTCTTGAGGAGATAAAGAATGATATCTCTCAGACTAGAGCCGATCAGAAAACTATCGCCAACACGCTGACAATGCACAAAGACTCACTCCAAGAGTCATTTGAAGCAATGAAACAACAAAGGGCACAAGGTAAGAGATTCGAACTTATTCAAAAAGAGGACATAATAAATGTAGTCAAAGAAGAGGTAGAGGGTATTGTGCAGAACCTTATAGTAGGATTCAACATGGAAGCTACAGTCTCTGACTACTGCTACCAGAAATTTGATGAAATACACCAGAAAATGGAAGAATCACTGAAGCGTCCACCACTGATGGAAGTTCACATGAATCTCAATGCCAAAGTTCTATGCATCATCCTGGCAATTATTATTTCTACCGGAATATCAGTATTTTTCTGGTTCATCAACACTCCTATGTATTTAGGACATGAGCTCTACAAATCCCAGATCGAATGCCAACAACCACACCCTGGATTAGGATATCATCTTGCATATCAGGAAGTAAAAGCAGGCAAAAGGAAAGACGCCAAAGCCCGAATCAAGCTCAGCAGGTCACAAGAAGCTGACTTTCGGTTATACGCCGACACGCTTCGCAGCATCTTGAAAGACAGCACAAT
>JAZQSP010000074.1:0-4743 GCA_045630205.1 Faecalimonas sp.
AACAATCATATTGAAATGTTACTTGAATATACAAATGAAAATCTATTGAACTTACATTGAGAATAGAATTTTTCGTTCAGATAATACGTCCCTCCTTACATAAAATACACAGCCACCAGACATACTATCTTCTTGTAATAAAATTATACGCATAGCAGAATCTTTTTTGCAAGTTGTATTTTGTGAATATACATTTTCACATGTTATTCCCCATAAGATAAGGCTTTTTGAAAGTTATCCACATGGTATGCACATGTTATCCACACGGTTATTCACATGTTTTTTTATTTCCATCAATTGTTGTCGACAAGTTTATAGAAATTTTCTTTACATATTTTATGTTTTTGTTTATACTAATACAACAGGAAGGAAGTGATGAATATGAAGATTGAAAAACTGAATGATAATCAGATACGCTGCACTTTAACGCACGCTGATTTAGCTGACAGACAAATTAAAATCAGTGAATTGGTTTGCGGAGGCGAAAAAGCAAAATCACTTTTCCACGATATGATGCAGAGAGCTCACTCTGAATTTGGTTTTGAGGCGGAGGATACCCCGCTTATGATTGAAGCCGTACCTGCATCTTCAGATTCTATCGTACTCATCATTACAAAATGTGATGACCCTGAGGAACTGGAGAACAGGTTCTCAAGATTCGGAGCATCTATGCATGATTTAGACAATAGAAAACACCATGTTCTAGATAAATTAGAAGGCGCAGATGAGATTCTTGACTTGATTAACAAGGTCAAAGATGCTGTGACTGAGACAGCTAAGCAGGTTGCCGGAAAGGCAGAAAAAAAAGATGATGCAAAGACTCCCAAGATTCGTCTTTTCTCCTTCTCCACTTTGGACTGCGTGATTCAAGCAAGCCACCTGCTCGCAAATATGTATCGAGGCGCTAACACGTTATATAAAGATACACCGAATGATATTTATGTATTAGCGTTAGCACAGTCTGAACACTCTCTTGCAGAGTTCAACAAAGTCTGCAATATGTTATCTGAATATGGATGCGTAGAAAAGGGATCTCCTGCAGTTCTGGCATATCTGGAAGAACACTGTGAAGTGATTGTAAATGAGAATGCCGTGCAGCAGCTATGTACAATCTAATAAGTTCAATCAAAAAGGCCGAAGGCATTTATGCTTTCGACCTTTTTTACTTATTCATGTTTTATGCATTTAAAAAAGCATTGATCTTCTCTACTAATAAATCTGCATCCAATCCGTGTACCATTGCAGCGTCTGCCAAAGACTCAGCTTGTGCCGATGGGCATCCAAGACAGTGCATTCCAACTTCCATTAAAATCGGTGCTACGTTTGGATATGTCATAAGAAGTTCACCAATTGTCATTTCTTTTGTTACCATGCTTAACTCCTCCTGTTTATGTTTTTCACTCCCCTATTATAATACGGTTTGTCCAAATACGCAATCTTTTCTCGAATTATATTGCTTGCCGTTCAGAGACAAGCAAATTGTCTGAATTGTTTTTCCTTTTTTTTCTATATTTTGAATACTTAAAAGTCAATAATTTTTATTATTTTTTTTCGACAAAATATGATTTTTATTATTTCTTCACAAAACGTCTGTTCTTTTTCTGCTAAAAGTAATCCACATTTTCGCCTGCTTTTTTTGTGGATAATGTGGATAACTTTGTGGAAAAGTCGATTTTATCACGTTTTTTTTGAAAAAAAGTGTGGATAACTTTATTTTTAGCATTCTGCAAATTTCTACAAAAAAAAAGATATTTGTACAATTTGTACAAATATCCATTTTTTACCATGCTCTAGAAAATTCTACGGATTGTGATAATCCTTTTATAAGTTGCGCTCGAAAAGTTGATACCCTTCCGTTCGTTAATTGCATTCACGATTTGACCATTCCCGGCATAGATTCCAACATGACCGCTGTAGCATACAATATCTCCCGGCTGCATGTCGCTGTAGCTTACTGATCTTCCCACTCTTCTCATTGAATACGAAGAATGTGGCAAACTAACACCAAAATGTCTGTATACACCCATTACAAAGCCGGAGCAGTCTGTTCCTCTGGTAAGACTTGTTCCACCATATACATATGGGTTACCGATAAATCTCTTTGCATAGTTTACAATCTCTACACCTTTTTGGCGACTTGCTTCTTTTTCCGCTGCGATTCTCGCCTGCTCTGCTGCTACTCTTGCTGCTTCCTCTGCCGCAATTCTGGCCGCTTCATCCTCTGCTGTTTCTCCGACAGAGAATACTCCTTCAATCTCTTCTTTTGTCAATGTTAAAATATCCGTCTCCGGATAAACTTCCGTCAAAAGTGTTTTTACATGTGCGACAGCATCTTTTCCTATAATAAGATTCTCTGTCTTCACAAATCCTACGACATTTCCTGATTCAATCTTGCTCCAAGCGTCGCTTCTCTCTGTAATCTTTACAACTGAGTCACGATACACCTTTCCTACGGATGCACTACTCTCATTCGCAGCTTCCATTACAAGTGCTGCCTCTTCTGCAACTGTTACAAAAGAGTTTCCTTTAACCATCGCTTCAAACTTGATTTCTTCAGGACTATCTATTTTAAGGGTTTTTTCTGTATTATCTTGTTTCTGAATTTCTGCGATTGCATTTACTAAGCCTACAGAGTCAATCTCACCTTTTTTCACAGTCTCGGTAATACCTGCGATAACCGGTTTCTCTGTAGCAACAATCTGCTGAGCCGGAATTAGTGTAGCGCATGCAAAAGCCGTTATCACAATTCCTTTTCTGACAAATTTGAAATTCATAAAAACCTCCGTTACATTTGTTTTTCAAATTGTTACATAATTGTTACATTTGTTACGAAGGTCATTATAACAAGGGTTGACATCTCTGTCAACCCTTTTCTTAAATTTCCATATTTTAGTACCATTTATTATTTTTCACTGCATTATTATGCTCTTTTAACGTTTTACTATATATTTGTGTTCCGTCTTGTTTTGAGAAAAAATATAGGTATTCATGATTTTCATAATTCACACACGCATCCATTGTCACACCTGAAACTGTGCTGATTGGTCCTATTGGAACCCCTGCATTTTTATAAGTATTATATGGTGAATCAATCTCCAAATGCGCATACGTTACATCAACTCCGGTCCTATCCCATGCATAGTTAACTGTGCTATCGGCCTGAAACAACATTCCTTTTTCCAAACGGTTCATAAATACACCGGCGATCTTCGGTCTGTCTTCATCAAACAATGACTCTCTCTCTACAACAGATGCAAACGCTAAGAATTCATGTGCCGTCCATCCTTGTGCCTCAAAAAATTCTTTTGCTTTGACCAAATGCTTATCCATCATATCTAAGGAACCATAGATTACGTCTTGTAGCGTTACATTATTATTATATAAGTAGGTTTCCGGATACAGGTATCCTTCCAACGGATATTTAATACCATCTGCAAATATCTCATCCGTAATAAACCAATACTTTTCAATCAATGAATTTAAAAATGTTTCATTGTTCAGGAGATCCATGACTTCCGTTGCTTCTATCTCAAGTGCTTTGGCAATCGACTCAGAAATGTCTTTTAATGAATAACCATCTAAGATTGTTACAGAAAACTGCACCACATGGTCTCCCGTAGGATTTGCCATTATCTTGAAAATCTCTTCCAAACTCATGTTTTCATTTAATTTATACGAGTTTGCCTGTAGATTCCCAACATCGTTTAGCTTAAGATATATTTTTCCACAGAGCACATCGTTTACAAGACCCGCCTCATCCAAAGTATATAATACGGAAGTTGCAGTCTGCCCATTTTCAACCGTAACGATAACCTCTTTGCTTTTATCTGATACCGGAGCAATTCCTTCCTTATAATAATTCCATGCGAATAATCCTGCTGCAACGCCAAGCACAATCAGGACGGCAAATATAATCAAGATAATTTTCGTAACTTTTTTCATAATTTTGTCCTCCATTTGCTTCATTGTAGAATATTTATAGAATATACGCAAGCATTTAAAAATTTTTTTAAAAAAAGTGTTGACAAACAAAAAATGCTCTGCTATATTACAATTATAGTAACTATTATCATTATTGATTTGAAAGGAGGCTTCATTTGGCAACATTAAAATATAGCAGGCAACGGGAATCCATACAAGAATTTTTGAATGCATCTTGTGATCACCCCACTGCGGATGATGTCTACATGAATGTCAGACAACAGTATCCGAATATCAGTCTCGGAACGGTCTACCGCAACCTGAATCTACTCGCCGAATTGGGCGAAGCCGTTAAGATTACAACTCCGAATGGCGGTGTACACTTCGACGGACGCACTGAACCCCATTACCACTTCTGTTGTAATACATGCGGAAATGTGCTAGATTTAGAGTTAGAGCAGCTGAATTGCATCAATGAAGCTGCCGGCAAGAACTTTGACGGAGTGATTGAGAGTCATGAAATGCTGTTTTATGGAACCTGTAAGGATTGCCTAAAACAAAATTAAGTTACTAACAAAAAGGAATGAAAAAAACAAAAAAAATATTTTTAAAGGAGAAAAAGATTATGAAAAAATTTGTATGTAGCGTATGTGGTTATGTTCACGAAGGAGATGCAGCACCGGCTCAGTGCCCACAATGTAAAGTGCCTGCAGAGAAATTCACAGAGCAAAAGGGCGAAAGAGAATGGGCAGCAGAACATGTTGTTGGTGTAGCTAAAGGTGTTAGCGAAGACATCATTATGGACCTTAGAGCAAACTTTGA
>JAZQSP010000075.1:0-1090 GCA_045630205.1 Faecalimonas sp.
CTATTTTTCTTTCAAGCCAAATTTTGGCTATACTACGGCGTCTTTGGCGACATCCAGAGCCTCAGCAAGCACTTCCGGGGACTCACAGATGAATTCATCTCAATCTTCAACAGCATTGACATCAGACAAGATTCATACTCACGGACTTATATATGGAGGACTTAAGAATCTTGGAAAGAAAAACAGAAATGTGGTCCTTGGATTTGATTATAATTTCTTTGACATAAATAAGCTGTCTCATGAGAGCTCTCTGATCCAGACACCGGCCTCCACTATACTGAAGGATATTACGTACAACGGAGACAATAAAAATCTTGTCGGTACATTAAGATTGAATTACAGTGAGCCTATAAGCGACAAATGGATTGCAAGGATGTCTTTAATAAGCACATACATGCTTGCTGATAACATATCCAATGCATCTAATCCAGATGGTACACATAATGAATTCTACTCATCACAGATGCGTAACATTTACAACAGCGAGATGGGTATGCTTACATTCCAGTACAGCAACGAAAGGCACACTGCACAATTCGGAGCTACCATCGAGGGTGTTCAGAATGAGGTGAAGGCAAAGTCTATAGGTGTCGAAACTACTGCAGGAAAAGGTAAATGGCTGACTAACTGGGCTCCATATCTGAACTATTACTACACAAAGGACTACACTTCTTGGCAGGCGGGATATAATGGTGCGACACAGATTCTTTCGCCTTCATCCATCACTCCTTCATTGAACATATCCAACCTGAATCAGATCAGAGCAGGAAACATCTATCTGGAACCTGAATATGGTCATAATTTCTACGTAGGACTGACTCATACGGATATAGAAAGCTATTCGTACGTGAATCTGTATATGATGGGAACGCTTACTCCAAGGAGTATTGTCAATGCAAGCTGGATGGATGCCTACGGTGTGCGATATGCTGTGCCGGTTAATTCTCCGAAGCCTGAAAGTTATGGCTATTTTGGTTTTGTATACAACAGACCTATTGCTATGCAGAAGAAGCTTTCGTTTACGGTCAGCGGTGTAACAACCTACACAGGCAATTTCAGTTATCAGGCAAAACAGCAAATGAAGGGTTTT
>JAZQSP010000076.1:0-4035 GCA_045630205.1 Faecalimonas sp.
CCTTTGAGTATTTTGCAAAATAGTCAAAGCCTCACGCCTCACTGCACGCATACGAAAAATGTATTACTGTCCAATAAAAAGGACAGTGTACGTTTATTCGTACACTGCCCTGACAACGTGTCGATTGTATAAAATAAAAACCTTAGCTCATGACTCTTTTTGTATATGGAGAGTTGTGATATTTTTAAAGATACGGAGGTGATCACATGGCAAGAAAATCTGATCCTGAATACCAGGCTTTAGTAAAAGAATACAAGTCCTTAGCGAAAAAGGCAGATCAGAGACTGGTCCGCCTGGAAAAACTGTCAAAGCAAAAAGGTTTTGAGAATGTAACAAAGTTCGCATATAATCGGGCGATGAAAGATATCCAATATTGGAGCGGATCGGATGCAACACGGTTCAACCGGGATATACCTCGGAATGTCAACAGTTTAAGGGCCCGGATCAATGATGTAAAACATTTCCTGGAAGATACAAAAACAAGTACAAAGAGAGATATTATAAAAACATTTAAGACACGTGCTAATTCGATTAATAGTAAATATGGCACAAAAATGAAATGGGATGATCTTGCCAGTTTTTACGATTCAAAACAATGGCAGAATTCAGATCGGGGATATGGTTCTGATACGGCTATGAGAGCTTACGGAGTTATTCAGGAAAATGAAAAGAAGATAAAGCAGGCTTTTAAAAAGGGTGAAACGCCGGTTATACGTGTTTCAAATAAAAAAGTTGAGGCTGCTGTTAAAGGAATTTTGGAGGATCAGGGATTATCTGTTTTTGATATGTATTAAACAATGAAGCGGAAAGAATTAGAAGTAATACGGAGAAAATATTTTAATTCTAAGGGCTATAAGATGACATTCTGGAGAGATTACAATTACAGTGATCTCTCTCATATCCTATATGCAAAAAAGACCGGAAAAGGCTCTCACAAGCTCTACAATGATGCCATCATGATGCTCGATACAGAAACGAGTAAAAAAGATGCTGCCATCATCGGGCAGAATCATATCGTGACCTGGTGTATCAGCATACGGGCCCTGCATATCAATATCGTGACTCTCTGGGGCTGTAAACCGTCTGAGTGTATCGAATGTATTAAAAAAATACATGAAGCGATGCCCGGAGAGCTGTCTTATATTTATGTTCATAACTTATCATATGACTGGGTGTTTCTACGCAAGTTCTTCCTGAGGGAGTTTACGGAACCCGTCAGGCAGTTGAATACGAAAAGTTTATATCCGATCTATATCGAATTTCCCTGCGGTGTTGTCCTGCGTGACAGTCTTATTTTAGCACAGAGAAAACTTGAGAAATGGGCAAAGGATATGGATGTCAAGCATAAAAAGGCTGTCGGTTTCTGGGATTATGACAAGATCCGCAATCAGGGTGATCCGCTGACGGCGGATGAGCTGCAATATATGGAAAATGATACGCTGGCCGGTGTCGAGTGCATTGATGCAACGCTGCAGCTTTTAAACAAGCGGATCTACTCGATCCCCTGGACGGCGACCGGGATCCCCAGAGAGGAAGTAAGGAAACGGGGAAAGTATCAGAACGCTCACGAAAAATTTCTCCGCCAGGCTCCGGAGTATGAGCTGCAGCTGATCTTAGAGCGTGTGTTTCATGGCGGATATACGCACGGGAACCGGCATTATTATAATCAGACTATAACGGGTATCACATCATGCTATGATTTTGCTTCCAGCTATCCTTTTGTGATGCTGTCGGAGAAATATCCGGCGGAACGGTTCACGCCGATGGAGAACCGCCCGATATCTGAGATTCTGGCGGATAAGGACAACAATGCGTATTTCTTTAAGCTGATCCTGATCGAGCCGGAGCTGATTGATTACTATTACCCGATGCCGGCTCTTCAATTCTCTAAAGCGGTAAAGTGCATCAATCCCATCCTGGATAACGGGAGAATCCTATCAGCGGATTATGTTGAGATCTGGCTTACGGAAACAGATCTTGAAGTGATCGCAAAGCAATATAAATACAAGAAACATTTATGTACAAATATTTATGCAGCTCACAAGGATTATCTTCCGAAATGGTTTACGGATTATATCTTTGAGCTGTTCCGGGATAAGACAAAGCTCAAGGGCGGAGATCCGGTCCTTTATGCCTTGAGGAAAGCAACGCTTAACAGTATTTACGGAATGACGGTCCAGAAGCCGGTCAAGGATACGGTCGCGGAGAATTATGAAACCGGAGAGTATGAGCTGCAGGAAGTAAACGGCATAGAAGAATATGCAAAATATATCAAGCGGTTTACAAGCGTATTGAATTACCAGATCGGCGTCTGGGTGACGGCCTATGCGTTCCGGAATCTCTTTGATCTGGGTTCCTGCTGCCGTGACTGGATATACTCCGATACCGATTCCTGCTATGGTCAGGGATGGGATCCTGAGAAGCTGGCAGCTTATAATAACCGCTGCAAAGAAAAACTGCTTACAAACGGTTATGGACCGGTGCAGCATAACGGCCGTGACTACTGGCTCGGCGTGGCGGAGCATGACGGGGATTATTCAGAGTTCAAAGTGATCGGGGCAAAACGGTATTGCGGAAGATCTGTTGAGGATGCTCAGCTTCATATCACGGTGGCAGGAGTTCCAAAGATCGGAGCTTCCTGCCTGAAAGATGATATTGACAACTTTAAAACCGGCTTTATCTTTTCCGGAGCGGAAACCGGAAAGAAAACGCATACGCATTTTTATGTTGATCAGATCTATATTGACAAGAACGGAAACGAAACCGGTGACAGCATCGACCTGAGCCCGTGTGATTATCTATTAGGCTCAGCGGTCGATTATGATAGAATTTTTAAAGAGGAGGTTTTGATACAAGTCTATGAGTGATTGGAAATCAGAGAAATATTATTATTTTGCCGATGATCTGGAGCGTTATCCGGATGCCTGGTGCTATGTCGTCTGGAGCCGGAGAGGTCCGGGCAAAACTTATTCTTCTTTGCGTTATGCTTATGAGAATAAGATACCGCTCGTTTATATGAAGCGTACCATTGAAGATGTGGATATGGTATGCCTGAATCGTGGCGGTCTGGACCTTTCGCCTTATGTCCCGATCAACCGTGACGCAGGATATACGATCAGGCCCGGAAAGATCGTAAAAGGCGTTGGCGGATTTTATGATCATCTGGATCCGGAAACGGGGGATCCGTGCGGTGAACCGTTTTCCTATATCGTGGCCCTTAATTCCATCAAGTCGATCAAGGGCGTTGATCTGTCTTTCTGCGACTGGCTGCTCTTTGATGAGTTCATCCCACAGCGTGGAGAGGTGGTCAAGCGTGTTGAGGGTGAAATGCTGCTCGATGTCTATATGACGATCGCCAGGGACCGGAATAAGAGAGGCCGGGGAGATCTGAAACTGATCCTTTTCGCCAATGCAGAAAACATCTCTACGCCGGTAACGAATGAGCTGCAGATCGTTGATGATATGGTAACTCTTATGGCGGAGGGCAGAACGCATAAATACCTGGAGGACCGGGGGATCATGCTGCATCACATCACAGAGGAAGAATATCCCGTCCAGGAAGAAGAAAAGAGCGGGATCTATCGGGCGATGGCCGGGACCGCATGGGGACAAAAGGCGTTTGGCGGTCTGTTCACAAATAATGATTTTTCAAATGTCAATAAGCAATATCTTAAAAATTATGTTCCGGTGGTCGGGTATTATTACAAGCAGGAGAATGTCTATATCTACCGGAAAGATGAAATGCTGTATTTTACATCCAGCCGGAACGATAAGGTCGAGATCTACGACCTGAACCGGGAGAACGACCAGAAGCGTTTCTATTATGATTATGCGATAGATCTGCGGAATGAGTGTATCGAGAACCGGGTCCGGTTTGAGAAATACACGATGTATGATCTTTTAGTGAATTATAAGGACTTTTTCAGAATCTGAAGATTTTACCAAAAGATTGAAATATTTTTATATACTTAAGTATATTCAAAATTATATAATCCACTTGAAAATTTTAAGAAAGGAGAAACGGTAATGGAGATC
>JAZQSP010000077.1:0-5310 GCA_045630205.1 Faecalimonas sp.
TACTGATATTTTTGCTAAATTTATTTGGCATCAATTTTTATCAAAAATACAGTAGCTATGAGTACACAAAGAAAGGAATTTTCCTTCAAAGGTCAAAAGATTTTTGTCGGATTAGATGTGCATTTAAAGAGCTGGACAGTAACTGTTTTATCAGAACAGTCGGTTCTTAAGAAGTTTACTCAGGACCCAAGTCCTGCCGCCTTGTACAAGTTCCTCAGCAACACCTATCCTGGTGCAGAGTATTATTCTGTCTACGAGGCCGGTTTTTGCGGATTTTGGATACACTGGGAGCTCCACAACCTAGGCATCAATAACATTGTGGTGAACCCTGCAGATGTCCCTACCATGGGAGGAGAGAGATTGAGGAAAACAGATGCTGTGGATAGTGGAAAGTTAGCTAGAAGCTTAAGGTCTGGAGAGCTGAGGGGAATATATGTCCCTGACTCTATAACAACAGAAATACGTTCATTGATAAGATTGAGAGACTCATTGACAAAAGATCAGACACGTCATAAGAACAGAATTAAGTCGCATTTGAGGTATCTTGGCATCGATATTCCTGCAGAGTTCTGCAATTCAGGACGAAGGTGGACTAACCGATTTGTGTTGTGGCTAAAAGAGCTTAGACTGGAAACAGATTACGGCAGGAAGACTCTGGATCTGCTGATTGCACAATACGAAGATCTGAGAGCACAGCAGTTGAATATGATGAAAGAGCTTCGAGCATTATCTAAGAATGAACGATTTGAGCAACCTCTGCGCTTACTGATGACTATACCTGGAATCGCTCAAGTATCAGGACTGACGATTCTTTCTGAGATAGACAACATAGCGCGATTCAAAGACTCCTCACATCTCGCATCATTTGTTGGATTAATACCTATGTGCTATTCAAGTGGAGAACACGATGGAACAGGCAACCTAACTGTTAGACGTCATGCGCAGTTGCGTTGGCTGATTGTCGAATCAGCATGGATTGCTGCGCGAAAGGATCCAGTTCTAGCTGCTGCGTATGTTGAGTATTGTAGGCGTATGAAGCCGAGTAAAGCAATTGTCAAGATAGCAAGACGCCTAGTCAATCGTATATATTTTGTGTTGAAACATCAGCATCCCTATGTCAATTGTTACGTGTCATAGTGAGAAATATATCCTGTCTGGTAAACAGACTTCCTTCGGGAGAGAGTACTTAAATCGGAATGCGGCTTTATAGTCCGCTTGCTTAAAGTTTGTACCTCCCGCCTCCGTAATCTAATGCAGATACTTGCGGCATTGAATTCTATTGTCCGCTTTGGGAAGTTTGTTTACCGAGGATAAATTTGAGTCTCAATTGAGTCAATCTGAACAAGATTGACAGGATTTCTGTTGCTGTAACAGAAAAATAATAGAATTTTATTTACCTGATATATAACAACTTATAGATTTGGTTGAAAATATTATGTAGGTTGTGCTTGGATTTCAACTGGGAATTCCGATTTGTCGGTATAAAGTTATGCAAACCGACTGAAAAATACAACATTACTATCCTTCACGAAGAAGGGGAACAGGCGATTTTGAGGTGTTTTGAGGTCACCTTTTGCATTGCGGTGACCAAAAGTGACCATTTTGGAAATAGAAAAACCCTGCGAGCATTGAAAATCTATTACTTGCAGGGTTTTGTCGTACTCCGAGGACTATCTGTTTTCGAACCAGTTTCTAGAAGACTTAGCGCGCATATATAGGCTACGAGAGTACTTCCCTTCGTTTGATTAGGGGTGTATCTTCGTATTTTCAACACCTTGGAAAAGGATACTCCTGATAAATTCCGTATAGCAGATACCTTCCTACCAGTCTGTGGTAGTTAAGATTATATGCGTAAGCGCCCTTAATTTTATGTTACCGGTGTTAGGCATGGTAGGCTTACACCAGTTTGTCGCAAACATTTTCTTTACTTTTTTCAGAAAATGTGTATCATCTTACCAGTCGTAGTGATTTTTTCAATCCTACGAGTATTTATATGTAAATAATAAAGATAAATTCAAGAATATGAACAAGAATTACAAGCGTAAGTATCGCGAAAGGGATGAAGTTACTAAGATGAAGATAAGTAACTCACTTCGCAATCGCTCTAAGAGCGTTGAACATTGCAGAGCCATTTCACAGGGGCTTAAAAATTATTGGGAGGGTGTTCCTTCACAGTAACCGAGAAAAAGACCGGCAAACATAGGGTTATTAAGATTAATCCTTCGTTCGCTCGTCACATATCTGATTGTCATGATGCACTCCAGATAGTAGATGATGACCAGCCATGCTTTCTTAGTCGTTATAATACGGTATATAGTGTACAATATATCAATCGCCGATTTAAAGAATTTAAGCGTAAGTATGCCCTTAGAATTGAAAATTTCAGCACTCACTCGCTCAGAAAAATCTTTGGTCGGAAGGTGGTCGAAACTGCTGGAACTGATGCGGAAATGGCGCTAATTCGCTTGTCTGAATTATTCAATCACCGCGATATGGCGACAACGCGCAGATACCATGGTCTGCGACAGACAGAACTTCTCTCCACCTATGATTTACTAGATTTCTAAAAAAAGGACACCCATATAATCAAGGGTGTCCTTATATGTTATGTTCGTCTAATTAGAATTTCATTGCGAGTGTAAATCCTGCTGTTGGCTGTACGGTGTTGCCCATCTGAACAAAATTTACCGAAGGGTATAAATCCACATCTAAGGCATATAACTTCTTCAAGTCCTGCTCATACATGTTCTTTACCTTAGCGACACGTACACCATCAACTATGGCGCAAATGTCAAGTGCAATAACACCGGCGTAGATTGCAAGAGCGGTAATTGCAGCTCCGGTTGATACGTATCCATATGCGTCTGTGCCGGCTGCTGTGATAACAGGAGCTAATATCATACCGCCAAGATGACCTCCTAAATAAGCAAATCCTCTTCCGACTTCTCCGCTAATCATTTGTCCAAGTCCAGGAATAAAGAATGATGCAACGCCTGACCATGCTGGGCTATATCTATCAGCAAGGGTCTTTTCATATTCCTTATAATTGTATAGTGACTTGAGCTGTTTGTATTTCATGTTTGGGGTAATTCCGTCAACAGGCTCTCTATGTGTTGTATATAAATCGGAATATGTGTTGCCAGTAAAGACGTCTTTGCGGCCTGATTCGTAGCGAATCATAAGAAGCTCTGATTTCCTCGATGTGTAAGTAACACCATTAGGCTCATCGTAGAGCTTGTACTTTACTTCGTTTGTGGTAACTTCCAAGACTTTTGCTTGAATGTCTGTTCCGTCTTTCTTTGTGATTAAGTCTTGAGCTAATGCGTTGTAACATAACAACGCAAAGCAAATAGTAATTAGCTTTTTCATACTAAAATAAGCGCTCGCCACCTCCTAGTAAGCATTATAATAAACGAAGAAAGTGTGGAGATGTCCGCTATTCAAACCGAAGGCTGTGGTAATGCCTAAATCCTAATAGCTACAATACTCCACACCCTTAGATATAGAGTATTGTGTATAGGACACAATAGACATAATCTAATAGGTGCGAAGTGTTGCCGCATATCCGGATTTAACAGAAAACTACCACATTCTCGGTTTGGATATTACGAAAACACTTTCGCAAAATATGTCTGCTGAATAGTCAGCGTTACAAAGGTAAAGAAATTTTCTAAAAGAAAACGTTACTAATGCCGAACGGCGAAAGATATCTTGAATCTTGCGCAGATTGGCGCATAGACAGTGTTACTAAATGTTTTTTGGCTGCCTCTGTTGAGGCCTGTCAATGAGTTTGCCCTGATGCCTTCATTAAAAGGGGCATTGCGGGCGATGAAATAGTGGACATAATATACTGCTATATGTGTATTATACTAGTATATATTATTAATATATATTAATGATATTCTAGTGTGATGTAATAGGTTTACTATATTATTTATATAGCCAAAAGTCGTTGAAAGTCAATATTTTACGTGTTGGTTTTGTTTCGTAGATTTGTCGCGGTATCAGTAAATCCCGGGGTAAAATCTGATGCGCGAAAGTTTATGAAAATGGAATTAAAAGAGACACTATTATGAACAACGATGTGGTAATTTATCAGTCCAATGATGGACTAGTCAAAATGGAGGCGATTGTTGACGCTTCAAATGAAACAATATGGGCTACGCAGAAGGCTATGGGACTTCTTTTGGACGTAGATAGAAGTGTGATAACTAAGCACTTATCTAATATTTTCAAAGAGGGAGAGTTGGATAAGGATGTGGTTTGTGCAAAATTTGCACAGACCACTCAGCATGGCGCAATGGAAGGTGAATTTCAAACAAGGGATGTAAATTTCTATAATCTGGATGCCATAATTTTTGTTGGTTATAGGGTTAATTCTAGAAAGGCCACCGCCTTCAGGCAATGGGCAACCTCAGTTCTGAAGCAGTATGTGATTAAAGGTTATGCTGTTAACCGGAATGC
The DNA here is from genome assembly GCA_045630205.1 of Faecalimonas sp. Classification (GTDB taxonomy): domain Bacteria; phylum Bacillota; class Clostridia; order Lachnospirales; family Lachnospiraceae; genus Faecalimonas. Next base: position 4,465 of record JAZQSP010000077.1, read on the forward strand.
AGTTTCTAAGCAGAAGTATGAGGATCTGAAGCGTGCACTGGGATTGTTGGAGAATGTTTTTGGTCAGAACTTGATAATGGCTGAACAACAAGCTAAAGAGCTGTTTGCGGTCGTAAGGGATTATACATATGCGCTAGATACTCTGGATGCTTATGACTATCAGAGCCTGGAAATATCTGATACCACTCTTCAGGAGAAGTTCCGTGCGACGTATGAGAGTGCAATGGACGCGATTAAAAGCCTGAAGGAAAAGTTCAAGGAGAGCCAGTTGTTTGGAGTTGAGAAGGATAAGTCATTCCATAGCAGTATCGGTCAGATTTACCAGACATGGGATGGGCAGGAATTCTATCCAAGCGTAGAGGAGAAGGCTGCGATGCTTCTGTATCTCGTTGTGAAAAACCATTCCTTTGTTGATGGAAACAAGAGAATCGCTGATGGTACCCTTGTCGCATTGACCCTGCTGATTGCAGAGAGCCGAATGGATGAGATGGACATCCTTGTTAAGGTGGTTGTGAATCTTATAAATCGGAAGCAATAAGCCAACGTAGGAATAGTTTGAGAAAGATCGGGGCAGTGGCAATTAAGATATAAGATGGTATTATAATTGGGGAAAATGTGAGGAAAATCTTATATAAAAATGGCCTACAGGTATCTGTAGGCCATTTGCGTGTAGCCGGAGCCGGGATCGAACCGGCAGGGATTGCTCCACTGGTGTTTGAGACCAGCGCGTCTACCGATTCCGCCATCCGGGCTTGAAGGATAGACCTTCTGGTTTTGAGTTTGCAAAGATATTGTAAATTGTGCGAATTACCAACATTTTTGAAAAGGAAAATGCTTACTTTTGTA